>CAZUCG010000001.1:0-31627 GCA_964619145.1 uncultured Lentisphaeraceae bacterium
CACTGGGAAAACCTCAGCCCGGAGATTTTCCCAGGCAGATGAATTTTGTTGCGCGTTAAACTTAAATCACGAGAATTGGCAATATGTTGCAATGGCTGGCTAAAAAAATATTTGGAAATCGTAATGCCCGGGCGCTCAAGAAGATGCAGCCCCTGGTGGACGAGATAAATGAGTGTTTTGCCTCTTACAGTGCTCTGACTGACGAGCAGTTGAAGAGCAAGACTCAGGAATTCAAAGACCGCATCCAGGCCGGTGAAACAACCGATGATATCCTTTGCGAGGCCTTTGCGGTGGTCAAGGATGCTTGCCGGCGTTTGCAGGCGAGTAAGAACCCTGAAGAGAATAGCGTCTTGGTCACCGGTCACGTCATTCCGTGGGATATGGTGCCGTTTGATGTGCAGCTCTTGGGTGGCATCGCCTTGCATCAAGGCAATATTGCTGAGATGGCTACCGGTGAAGGTAAAACCCTGGTGGCGACTATGCCATTGTATTTAAATGCCTTGACTGGCCACAATGTGCAATTGGTAACCGTCAACGATTACTTGGCGCGGCGTGACTCGGAATGGATGGGGCACGTCTTTAAATGGCTAGGGCTTACGGTTGGCTGCATTCAGAACAATATGTCGCCGCGCCAGCGCCGTGAACAGTATGCCTGTGATATCACTTATGGCACTAATAGTGAGTTCGGCTTTGACTATTTGCGTGATATGGGTATGGCCAACAGCAAAGACGAATTGGTCCAGCGTGACTATTATTATGCGATCATTGATGAAATTGACAGCATCCTGATTGACGAAGCCAGGACGCCGTTGATTATTGCTGGCCCGGCCAAAGTCAGCACACATCAGTTTGACAAGGTCAAGCCAATCGTCTCACAATTGTACCACCGGCAGTTCCAGTTGATGGCGGATTTGCTCCAAGATGCGAAAACGACTCTGGCTGATGAGTTAGCCACCCCTGAACAAATTGATGACGCCTATCTGAAGTTGGCGAGAGTCCAACTAGGAATGCCTAAGCATAAACAGATGATGCGCTTGATGGAAGACCCGAAAATTCGCAAGGCATTGGGGCAGAAAGACCTCGAATTACACAACGACAACAACCGCGGCTATTTACAAAAAGTCAAAGAGACACTCTATTTCACTATTAGCGAGCGTGAGCACGAGGCTGACTTGAGCGAAATGGGGCGGGAGTTCTTGCGTCCCGGCGACCCCGAGGCATTTGTTATCCCAGACCTGCCTACTATCTTCAGCGATATCGATGCTGACCAGAGCCTGGACGAGACTGAGAAAATGGAAAAACGCAAGACAGCGCAAGTTGAATACGATAGTAAATCCGAGGTGATTCATAATATCTCGCAGTTGTTGCGGGCATACTGCCTGTTTGAAAAAGACGTCCAGTACGTTGTGCAAGACAATAAGGTCATCATCGTTGATGAATTCACCGGTCGGCCACAACCGGGCCGGCGCTTCAGTGAAGGGCTGCATCAGGCCTTAGAAGCTAAGGAAGGCGTGCAGATTGAGCGCGAGACCCAGACCTTGGCGTCCATCACTATCCAGAATTATTTCCGGATGTATGAGAAATTGGCAGGTATGACCGGTACTGCGGAGACCGAAGCCAACGAATTCAAGTCTATCTACAAACTCGATGTGATTGTAGTACCCACCAATCGTCCTTGTCAGCGCATTGACAACAATGACCGAGTTTACAAGACTCAGCGTGAGAAGTACAACGCTATCATCAATGAGATTGCTGATTGCAACAAGCGTGGTCAGCCAGTGCTGGTGGGTACGATTTCAGTTGAAGTCTCCGAGCTCCTGGGACGGCTATTGAATCGCCGGAATATCATCCACAACGTCTTGAATGCCAAACATCATCAAAGCGAGGCTGAAATTGTGACCCGAGCCGGGCAGTTCAGCGCGGTGACCATCGCTACCAATATGGCCGGCCGCGGTACAGATATCAAGCTAGGAGCAGGCGTCAAGGAGGCAGGTGGCTTACACGTCATCGGCAGCGAACGACACGACTCACGGCGTATTGACCGGCAGCTGCGTGGCCGCTGTGCGCGCCAAGGAGACCCCGGTTCGTCGCGCTTCTATGTCTCCTTTGAAGATAATTTGATGCGGCTGTTCGGCTCCGACCGAATGACCTCGATTATGGAAAGTATGGGCCTGGAAGAAGGCGAAGAGCTGTCCCACAGTTTGTTGAACCGGACTATTGAGGGTGCCCAAAAGAGAGTGGAACAACAGCATTTCGCTACTCGGAAACGCACCTTGGAATACGATGACGTGATGAACAAACAGCGGGCCACAATTTATGAATTGCGGCGCAATATCTTGTTGACCGAGGATTCCCGAGAGATGCTCCTGGATTACATCTATACTGCGGTGTTCGAGCGTGTCGAGAGTGCTTTCGCAGCACGACCACGCAACGAGAGCTTGGACTTGAGCGAAGTGCGCTCGTGGTTGTCCCGAACGATTCCGATTGGTTTCCCGGCGAAGATTTTTTCCCACGATGAGTCTCAGGAGGTATTGAGCAAGGCCATAATGACCCGCATTGAGGAGGCCTACCAAATCAAGGAGCAAATTGAGGGTGCCGAGTCATTACGATGGCTGGAACGCTACATTATGCTGAATGCCCTCGATAACCTCTACCAAACGCACTTGTACGCGATGGACTCCTTGCGTCAGGGAGTGCAATTGCGCTCGTATGGCCAACGCGACCCGCTGGTTGAATACAAGCAAGAGGCCTATACTCTGTTTGCCAATCTGATGGATGCCATCAAAGATGATATCTGTTCTAATATATTCCGGATGAGTACTATGACCTCTGCCCAAGCAGAGATATTGCGAGTCGCAGCCGACCGGGAAAATGCCGATCGCGGCAAGCCAGCTGGGACAATGGAGATCCACCAGAGGTTAAATGCCTTTGAGGGATTGGATGGCAATGCCGGTGCCCAACATAATCTTGGGGGGGCGACTGGGCCGCAGACAGTTCGGCGAGAGCAGCCGAAAGTTGGCCGCAATGACCCCTGTCCTTGCGGCAGCGGCAAGAAATACAAGTCTTGTCACGGGCGTTAAGAAAAATTATTAAATACATCAGTTAGCATTAGGAAGGCACAAAACAATGAAGCAAGACATTTTGATTGGTACCTTGGTGCAGGGGAAACCCGGTGCGGACAAGTACATCCAACAGATTATCCCGCACGGTTTCGAGAGCTTTGCTATTACTTTCGGAAATTCTTTTAAAATTGATCCCGCCGAGCTGGCTGAGAAGATTATGCCTGAGCTTGAGTCTCGGCAGCTCAAGATAGGCGCTATATCTCTGTATTGCAATCCTTTGAAGACAGACGAAGTGGCTGAACTCGCACGGCAGCAATTCCGTCGTTTGATCGACTGTGCGCCGTTATACAAGACCGACATCGTCACTGGCTTTACTGGCCGCGTGCCTGGCGTGCCCTTGCCCGAATCCATCGATCGTTTCCGGGAAGTGTGGACACCGTTGGCGGAGTATGCCGGCGAACGCGGCATCAGAATCGCCTGGGAGAATTGCCCGATGGGTGGTAATTGGCGTACTGGCGACCATAATATCGCGCATAACCCCGCGGCGTGGGAATTGATGTTCGAGGCCATCCCCTTGCCCAATATTGGCTTGGAATGGGAGCCGTGCCATCAGATGTTGCAATTGATTGACCCGTTGCCGCAATTGCGCCAGTGGGTCAATAAGATTTTCCATGTCCACGGTAAAGACGCGACCATCCTCCAGGATGTCATCGCTCAATATGGCATCGCCAGTAGCAAGACTTTCGCTTATCACCGGGTGCCGGGCTTCGGCGATTGCAATTGGGCAGACATCATCTCAGAGTTGCGGCGGGGTAAATTCCGGGGTTGCATCGATATCGAAGGCTGGCACGACACGGTCTATAATGACACTTTGGAAATGACTGGACAAGTACACGGCCTCAAATACTTGCAGTTCTGTCGAGGTGGAGACATTGTTCCCAATCCGGTGCTGGAAAATTGATGCCCTGCCAGCGAATCACCGGCCGGGGCTAGCGTAGCCGGCCTCCCTGCTGAATAGAGCGCCGTTCTTAGCAGGGCAATAGCGCTTGTGAATGTCGGCTTTGGGTCCCTGGAATTCAGCAGGCCACAAAAGGCAATGGCAGTTTACCGAATGATGGGAGTGGGATAGGTTTTTTGGATTTGGAGCACATTGTGGTGTCAGAAAATAAAGAAAAGAGTATTAAGGAAGCCGCTGAGCAATTGCGCTCAGTGCTATTGTTACTTACAGCCCCAGCTAGCATCAAAGAAATCGAGAGGGTCTTGTTTTTGGCCTCCCGCTGCTTGCCGAGACTGTCGCGGATGCCGCTAGTCAAGCTCGAGAAATTTGCCAACTATCTGACCCGTAATGGAATCTTGCTGTGTGAAGATAATAAGTGGACGGCAGCCGGTAGCAGCCCCGCCGAAGTCAGGCGAGTGTTGACCGATAGCCGCTATGCTACCTTGGCAGATTGCATCTCCCGAGCAATACCAGCCATCGGCAATCGCGGCACACCGGATTTGCAGTATCTGAAGCGTGATATCCGGAACGCTTTCTATTCTTGCGATTGGAAATTGCTGAACGCCAGCTTGACTAATTTACACGACTATTTCCCGGCCGAGGACGAAGACGGCCAAGGCGTGGCGTTCTTGTTGGAAGAGCCGGATTGGGAGAACTTGATTGCCCTGCCGGAGCCGCTGCTGCCTATCTGCGCTTGGCAAATCCTACCGGTGGCCATCAATAAACTACTCGATGTCCGGATAATCGAAAATAAATTTATGGAGCTGCACAAGCGCTTCCCGTTGCGGCCCATTTTGTATATGATCGACTATGAGTTGTTACGTGGTAATTTTGCCGATGCTATGGTGTTAATTAAGCACGTTCAAAAGACGACTAATAACAACGTGCTGAAACTGCGCAAGGCTTGGTTCTTCAGTGTGTTGGGCAAGGATGAGCGGGCTGTGAGCCTGTTCACCGACTCCTTGCACGAAGTCCGACAAGAAGGCGAACACGATTTTTATTTCCAGACTATCGGTGGGATATTTTTCCTGTTTTCCCAATTGCGCACTGGCACGCCGTCAGCGTTGCTGACAGCCGAGGCTAATGCCGAACTCGCGACCCAGAATCCGAGTTGGGGGATGGTCTATCAGATGCTCCTAGGAGTCATTCGTTACCGCCGGACCCAGGAGCTGCCAGAACAACTCCCCGAACCGGAGGACCTCAACCCGTTGCAGGAATTTTTCTGGATTCTGGGAGCTTACTGGCTAGCTTCGGATTTGACTGACGAGCAGCACGAGAGTATCCAACGAATTTGTCAGTTGGCCAAATCTTCCGGTTTTGACTGGCTGGCACAGGAGTGTGAGGAGTTGCTGCTCCGCACCGGTGAGCACAAAGACACGTATTCACCAAAGGAATTCCACGAAAACTTCGGCAAGTTCAAGGGCGTGCCCTTCCTCTTGAATTGCGTCCAGACGGAAAATAGCTGGATGACTAGACTGAAAAATTTCCGTGGTTTTTTGGAGAGCTTGCCTGATCGCCATGTCCGTCGTTTAGTCTGGCTGGTGGACGCCAATGATGCCGCCAGTGGCTTGTTGACTGTCCGGCCGATGGAACAGCACGCGACCCGCAGCGGCAAATGGAGCAAGGGCCGGAAGTTCACCGCCTTCCGCAATCAGAATTACAGCCGCATTGAGCAAGACTTGGATTCTTATATGTCCGGCTATCAGTTGACCCCACAGGATAAGTTCGCTTGCTCTATCCTGCGCGAGGCCATCAGCAAGATTGAGGAGGATAGCAGCAACATTATTCCGGCCTGGGGCTCAGTCTTCCTGTCCTTGGTCGGCCATTCACGGATCTTGCTGGAAGCGCAGGTCCAACGCCATTTGCAATGTCTGACCGCTACGCCATATATCCGCTTGCTCTGCCACGATAATTATTATGAATTCCAATTGTGGCCGCCGGCGCAAGACGATGAGCCGATCGTCTTGCGGCTGAACCACGGCGATGTGGTCACCGTGTATATTTTTGACAATGAGTACCTGCAGCTGCGGCAATTGATCGGTAAGGAATTACGCTTGCCTTGCGATGCCCAGGATCAGCTCGAGGAATTCTTGGGGAATCTCTGCAAACGCTACCAAATACTCTCCGATTGCCCGTTAACAGCCGTGAAATTACTCGGCGAAGCAGCTGAGAGCAAGCCGGAATTCCGCCTGATCCCTGAAGATCAGGGCCTGCGGGTGGAGTTGTTTGTGACCCCATTCGGGGTGGCGAATGGCTATTTCAAGCCTGGCAAAGGGCCACTGGAGATGATTACTCATCAGGACAATAGCCACCACCGTTTGGTCCGGGATTTCTCTTGTGAACTCGCTCGAGCAGAGACGGCGGTGGAGGCCTGCCCGGCGCTTACCCCGGAAAGGGCCCAGGATAACTGGATCTGGATTTTGGAAAACTCCGAGGATTGCTATGAGTTCACCTTACAACTACAGGAGATACTGAATCTTTGTACTGTGCAGTGGCCGGAAAATCACAAATTCTCGACTACCAAGACCATCGGCCTGGGAAATCTCTCTTTGCGTACCCAGAATTATAAAGACTGGTTTGGTTTGCAGGGCACAGTGACAATTGACGAGAACAAAACTATCTCGCTGCAAGAATTGCTGAAGCGCAGTAAGGGCGAGCGGGGCCGTTTTATCGTCCTAGATGACGGACAAGTCATCGCTCTGAGCGAGAATTTCCGCCAACGCCTTGATGAATTCAATCGCCTCGGCGAGCCACAGAATGATATTTTTCGCATCCATCCGTTGCTGCAGCCGCTGCTCAATGCCTTGACTGGCGATGTCGGCAAAGTGGAGCACGCGAAGGAATGGCACGAACAGCTCGCCCGGATGGAACAATCGATGCAGCTTACCCCTGAGATCCCGAAGGAGTTCCAAGGGACTCTGCGGCAATATCAGGTCGATGGTTTCGTCTGGATGTATCGCTTGGACGGCTTTGGTGCCGGAGCTTGTCTGGCAGATGATATGGGCCTCGGCAAGACTATCCAAGCTATTGTTCTTATCCTCAGCAAGGCCTCTGAGGGGCCCACACTAGTCATTGCGCCGACCTCGGTCTGCGCCAATTGGCAAGCGGAATTAGCTAAATTCGCACCATCTTTGAAGGTCGTCACTTTAGGCACCAACGACCGGCTTGAGACTCTGACCAGTATGGGCCCGCATTCGGTCCTGGTCACCAGCTATGGCTTGTTGCAGAGCGAAAATGAAAAATTCGCCAAGATCACCTGGCGAGTCGCGGTTTTAGATGAAGCGCAAGCAATCAAGAATTGCCATGCTAAGCGTTCCCGGGCGGCGTTGAATATCAACGCCACTTTCCGGCTGGTAACGACGGGCACACCCGTCGAGAATAACTTGAATGAGCTATGGTCGGTCTTCCAGTTTATAAACCCGGGCTTGCTAGGCTCACGCGAGCTGTTTCAGCAGCGCTTTGCTATCCCCATTGAGCGGGAAGACAATCGTGATGCGCTGCAACGTCTCAATAGCCTGATTAAACCGTTTTTATTGCGTCGTCGCAAAGACCAGGTGCTACTCGAATTGCCGCCCAAGACAGACATCAACCATATTGTCGAATTGTCCAGCCCAGAACGGCAGTTCTACGAGGCCTTGCGCCGGGAAATTCTCGCCGAATTAGAAGAACGTCGTGATGGCGAAGGGCAGATGCGAATCCGAGTCTTGGCCGGTATCACTAAACTGCGCTTGGCGACTTGCCATCCGAGCTTGGCCGGAGCCGGCCCGGAAATCCCCTCCGCCAAGTTAGATACCTTCTTGGAATTGCTAGAAGAGCTCTTGGATGGCGGGCACCGGACACTGGTCTTCAGTCAGTTCGTGAAATTCCTTACGATTGTTCGGGAAGCCCTGGATGAGCGGCAAATCCCCTATCAATATTTAGACGGCAGCCTTTCCGCGAAAGAGCGCTCGGCCGGTGTACGAGTCTTCCAGAGTGGCTCTTGTCCCGTTTTTCTGATCAGCCTGAAAGCCGGCGGTGTGGGGCTGAATTTGACCAAGGCCGATTACGTGATTCATCTTGATTCTTGGTGGAATCCCGCCGTGGAGAATCAGGCCTCCGACCGTGCCCACCGCATTGGCCAGAACAAGCCAGTGACTATTTATCATTTGCTGACCAAAAATACCATCGAAGACAAAATTCAAAATTTGCATCAATGGAAGCGCGATCTCGCCGATCAGATTCTCAGTGGCAATGATAAAATTTCCACTATTAGCGTTGATGAATTGCTAAAACTCTTGGCGGAAGAGACTGGCTAGAGCAAAGTACTGCGCTATGTATAATGCGACTTCTTTTGAGTAGCTCCCCCCTCGCGGGCGTGACTTCTTTGGCCGTAAGACGCTGGATTGTGTCTTCTTTTGCCCGACTTTTGCTGTTTTCGCAGAATGGGCCTTGACAGGCAGGCTAAAGGCACTAAATTTTACCTAGGCCACGACCTGCTGACGGACGCTTGCGCACCCCCTACAGGGAGGCTTGCTGGCGATATTGTGGTGCTCGGCGATGCCGGTCATTGATATCCTCCTCAACGCTGTCTTACGGCTAGCGCCAGTGAGGATTGGTATATAAACTGAATTTTTTTGCCCGGACTGTCAGTCCTCTTGTTCCTAAAACCATCTAACAAAGGGAAATGAGTATGAGAAAGCACAGCGTTGTTGCTCCGGATTGGTGGGATTATACCACTATTGCTGATGACTTGGTGGCCGAAACCGCCCGGCTGACCGTGAAAGACATGGAGAACTTGAGCCGTCCTGGCTTCAAGGTCGTGATGTACGATACCATCGAAGAATTCTACTTGGCCGAAGCTCTGGAATATATCGAGGCTTGGCGGCACTCCACCCCCGATAACCCTTGCGGCATCTGCGGACCCATCGGCCCCACTGAGCAGCTGCCACTCGTTGCACGACTGGTCAATGCATTGGACCTGAATCTCGCGAAACTCGAAGCCCAATTCTGGGGTATGGACGAATGGGTGCAGAATGGCGTGGCAGTAGGCACTGATCACCCGCTGTCGTTTTCCAAATGCGTTAAAGGACTTTGCTTCGACCATATCCGCCCAGAACTACGGATGCCAGATAAAAATATGCATTTCCCCTCCGGTGACCTCTCGGCTTATAGCCGCACTTATGACCAATTCAGCTGTAAATTGATGCAGGGCGGGCAAGGCGACACCAAGCACTGGGCTTTCAACGACCCGCTGAAACGCGAGGGAAAATACGCGGATAACCCGCCGACTCCGGCTGAATTTCGGCAGCTGGGGACTCGTATTGTGGATTTGCACCCGATGACAGTGATGCAGAATGCCCGCACTTCTGGTGGTGGCAATATTGCTTTGGTGCCGACCACTGCCGCCACAGTCGGACCAATCGAGACTTGGAAGTCTGAGAAGGTCTCGATCTGGCAAGCCGGTAACCACGATAACGCATTTGGAATGCGTTTGACCACACTGATGATCAGTAAGCGTATCCCGGATGCCGCTGTGCCGATGTCGTTGTTGGCGGACCACCCCAATGTCCAATTCAACTTCTATCGTCCCGGCATCGGCAAATGCGAAGTGGAAATGCACTAGAGATAGGGAGATACACCTAAATGAGTAAACCAGCAGTATTAGCCTTAGTGGCGCATCCCGATGACATTGAATTTATGTCGATGGGCGCAATGCTGATGTTGCAGAAGCGCGGCTGGGCAGTCCATTATATGACTATCGCCAACGGCTGTTGCGGTACCGCGGTTGATGACATCGAGACAATCTCGCGTAAACGCGAGGCCGAGTGCCAGGACGCTTGTCAGCTGGTTGGCGCCACTTGGCACCCTTCGGTCTGTAACGACTTGGAAATCTTCCATAATTGGGACGTGATCAGCAAGGTCCTCAGCGTGATTCGTAAAGTCCGCCCCCGGATCATCTTCACCCAATCGCTGGATGACTATATGGAAGACCACATCAACTCCTGCCGGGTGGCGGTGACCGCAGCTTTTGCCCGCGGGATGCTGAATGCGAAATGCGACCCGCCGCGGCCGCCGATTCAGGATGACGTGACCATCTATCATAGCACACCGCACGGATTGATGGACGCCCTCCGTCGCAAAATTGAGCCGGAGGTCTTCGTCAACGTCGAGCCGGTTATTGATCTGAAGTGGGATATGCTGGCCTGTCACAAGTCACAGAAGGAGTGGCTCGATGTCAGCCAGGGTATGAATGCATACCTGAAGGTGATGAAGGACTTCGCTGCCGAACTCGGAGAACGCTCCGGGAAATTCAAGTACGCGGAAGGCTTCCGCCGCCATTCTTGGCTGGGCTTCTCCGGTACTGAGATCGACCCGCTGGGCGAGGTCCTCGGCGATGATGTCTGCGCGAATCAACGCTACGTCTGAGAAGCGCGACTTCCTTAGAGATCGCCCGTGAGACAATGCCGCTCCGCCTCTTCCAAAAGAATTGCCGGAGCGGTTTTTTTGTCTGGCAGTCGAACTGTTGCGATTGTTGGCTGAATCTTCCCAGGATTGACAACCCCTCGAGAATGATCTTGTCAGCAGCGTAAATTGTCTCGACAGACTGGGCTGCTATAGTTGATATTTACTTTTTCGGCAATATATTTAGTTTAAGACCCGTAAGTCAACTTAGGCTGATTGTCTGGCGATCTTGACCTTAGCGCGCGAGCATTTTCGGATTATCTATTTGCACCAATGTTATGAATACCATCGTTTCTGAAAAATATCAGCGCCTGACTCCGGCCAGCATCACTGCCCTGCAGCAGATTGTGGGGAAATCACAGGTGCTTTACCAGAACCCAGATAAATTAGCGGAGTTTTCCCACGACGAAATCCCCGGCACGCATTACCGGGCGATGCCGGAAGCAGTCGTCTTCCCGGCCACAACCGCCGAAGTCGCCGCCATTGTGCAGTTAGCCAATCAGCAGAAGATTCCTCTGACGCCGCGCGGGGCCGGCTCCGGCCTGTCTGGCGGCGCGGTGCCGATTTACGGCGGAATAGTGGTCAGCACCAATCGCTTGAACCGTATTTTGGAAACCGACTGCGAGAATATGATGATCACCGTCGAACCCGGGGTTATTGCCAATGACCTCAATGAGCATCTGAGACCGTATGGCCTGTTCTATGCCGGTTATCCAATGAGTATGGAGACCTGCTATATCGGCGGCAATGTCGCCGAGAATGCCGGCGGTGGCAAAGCCATTAAATACGGGGTGACTGGTCGCTATGTCTTGGGGCTCGAGGTCGTTCTGCCCAATGGCAGCATCGTGGAAATGGGCGGTAAGCTGCTCAAGGATGTAACTGGCTACAACTTGGTGCAGTTGCTAGTCGGCTCAGAGGGTACCCTCGGCATTGTGACCAAGGTCATTCTTAAGCTATTGCCCCGGCCAAAATACCAGGCCGATTTGCTTTGCCTGTTCTACAGCAGCGAGCAGGCAATCGCTGCTGTGCCCAAAATCTTGACCGAATCCGGAGTCCTGCCGACTTCGCTGGAATTTATGGACCGCAGCGGGTTTTTGGCGGCTTGCGCTTACCTGAATGAGTCCCTGCCCTGCCAGGATTGTGGCGCGATGCTGCTGATCAGCGTGGATGGCTTTGAGCAAGAACAAGTCGAGAAGGATTACGATAAGATCGGCACTTACTGTCAGGAGGCCGGCGCGAGCGAAATCTACGTCGCCGATAACAGCGCCGATTCTGAGCGCTTATGGAAGATCCGCCGCAGTATCCCAGAGGCTTTCAGCCTGGCGAATAAGTTGCAGAGTGGCGAAGATGTGGTGGTGCCCCCGACAAAAATTCCGCTATTGGCAGATACTTTCCAGAAAATTGCGAAAAAATACGGCGTATCCATCCCCTGTTATGGGCACGCTGGTGATGGTAACTTGCACGCCCGAGTGACACCGCCGGCCGACTGGTGTGAAGAAAAATGGCAGGCGATAATCCCCGCTATCCTGCGAGAAATCTATGCAGTGGTAAAAAGTGTCGGCGGGAGAATTTCCGGCGAACACGGAATTGGCCACAAACGCAAGCCCTATCTGGAGTGCGTGCTCTCGCCAGAATATCTCGAACTGCTGAGGGCAGTTAAATTGGCCTTCGACCCTAATAACATTATGAACCCAGGAAAAATTTTCGATTGCTGATGCGATTACACTCTCGCTGTGACTCCGCGGTGCGAGGCATAATCGCCGGTACTGGCGATTCCGCACGATGCCGGCCATACTTACGAAATGCTGTAACCCCAGCCGAACAATCTTTTGCGCAAATACGACATTTCTCTAAACCAAAAACAAAGACCAGTGTTGCAAGTATTGCCATTTAAATTTCCTGCTGGACAAATAGCCTTGGGCGCATCGCCCAAGGTTATGGGCATCCTCAATGTCACGCCAGATTCCTTTTCTGATGGCGGGCATTACCAACTTGTGGATCAGGCGCTCGTACACGCTCGGCAAATGTTGGAAGAGGGGGCCGATTTCCTGGATATCGGCGGCGAATCTACTCGACCAGGCTTTACAACTGTACCTGTCGAAGAGGAAATCCGCCGAGTGCTGCCGGTTATCCAGGCAGTGCGAGCATTCAGCGACGTGCCGATCAGTATCGATACCAATAAGGCTGAAGTTGCGAATGCCGCCTTAGCGGCTGGCGCAGACATTATCAATGATGTCACAGCTTGGGAAGACCCCGCGATGCCGGCCGTGGCCCGAAAATATCGAGCCGGGACAATCCTGATGCATAATCAGCCCCTGCCAAAAAACAGCAATACCATCGAAGCAGTGAAAAAATTTTTATTGGCTCGTCGAGAGTGGGCTTGTCAGCAATCTGGTTTAGGACCGGAGTACTTCGTTTTCGACCCCGGCATCGGCTTCCAAAAAGATTTGTCTCAGAATCTCTCGCTACTGCGGCATTGCGGTGACTTGCGCCAAGCCGGCGCGCCGGTGATGATAGCGATGTCCAATAAATCCTGTCTGGGGCTGGTCACCGGTATCACCCAGCCGTCGCAGCGTACCTACGCTACCGTCGCCGCAGCAGTTTGCTGCCTGCTGTACGGCGGCGACATCTGGCGGGTACATAATGTCGCCGCCACCCGACAGGCACTACAGGTCGGGCAGGCAATTATGGCTGCCGAATGAAAAGCCAGCCAATCTTGCCCTGATAAGACCACCGAGGCATAATCAAGCAACAATAGCAACTCTCAGTAGGAACAGCCTTAAATGTGGGAAGTTTTCGCGAACATCTTTCAGATCGTGATATTGGCCTTGTTCTTCTATATGGTCATGCGACTGTTGCGGGGCACGCCGGGATTATTGATGCTTGGCGTAGTCGTGGTGGTTATCCCAACCCTGAGTTTGGCGGCGAACTTCTTCCAGTTGGAAGTCCTGCAATGGCTCCTGCAGAATATTAGCGAGAGCCTGCCGATAATGCTGATTATCATCTTCCATTCCGAGATCCGCCGGCTGCTGGCCTTCGTTGGCAGACATCGCTTGCGGGTCTTTCAACGCTTGCTGTCGGAGAAGAAGAAACAGCGCGCTATTGATATGATCGAGGAGATCGTGGATGCCGTCTGTGCCTTCACCACCCGACCGAATTGGCGCTCCCCAAAGACACCGAATAAACTCAAGAATGTCTTCCAGAATACTGGCGCGTTGATTGCCATAGAATTGGCACCACGCTTAAATGAGTATATTGAGAAGGGGGTGGAAATCAACGCCAAGGTCAACAGCTTGCTGTTGCAGACGATTTTTTACAATGGTACGCCTTTTCACGACGGCGGGATCATCATCCGCAATGAGCAGGTCGCGGCTGCGGCCTGTCAATTCCCACTTTCCAGCAGCGCCAGAAATCAGTCGGTCCACACGCGTCATAGTGCCGCGATTGGCCTCTCTGAGCAGGTCGCTGATGCAGTCGTTATCGTTGTTTCAGAGGAAACCGGCACAGTTAGCGCTACCTTCAAGCAAGGCGAATTGCAAGTTATGGATACGCCACGGCAACTCGATAAGCTCCTGCGCCAGAAATTACACGTCCTCCCCGGTGACGAAGGCCAAATCGGACTCTGGGAAAAGTTAGCCGACAAGTTTTTACAGTTGGTTGCCAAGTTCAAGACTCGCAAACAAACTACGAGCAAAGAATAGTACCGGCAAGTGGACCATTTCCTTTTTCTTAACCTCAGCAAACAAGCAGTAATTCGCAATGAGTTGGTCGAATTTCAGTCACAAGCTCCGCTATTATTTCCAGCCCATCTGGCTAAGCATCTGCACCGATATCTGGCGCAAATCCTTCGCCTTGCTGCTGGGATTTATTTGTTGGTATTACATCTATATTGGTTTCCGCGAGAAGGATAACGAATGGCGGACTTTCGCGAAGGTCCCGGTGAGCTTACAAAAACACCCCGAATTCTACTTGCCTCGACAGGAGAACTTGACTGTCGAGCTGAAGATCGCGGTCGAGAGCTCAGCTCGGAAGGGGAGCATTGCCCCAGATGATTTTTTGATCGAGATTAATCCCGCCCGACTGAAGTTGCCATCACTCGAAGATAGCAATTTTTTGCGGCGGCCCTACAAAGTTACTTTGAACGTAGACGAGCATATTAAACAGAAGCCGCCGGGAGTGAAAGTCTTGCGCTTCGACCCGCCCGAAGTGGAAATCTATTTTGATCGTCGTTTGCAAGTGCAAAAGAAAGTCTATGTGACTATCCAAGGGCGTTTGCGAGAAGGCTTCGATTATCGCTACGAATTAAGTCAAGATACAGTTACCGTGGAAGGGCCGGCTTCAGAGTTGGCCAATTTGCTGGTGATATACAGCGCCCCACTGCTGTTGAATGAAACTATGCAACACGATTTTTCCACCAAACTGGGCGTCGCCAGCCCAGATGGCAGTAAATTCAATGTCTTCCCCGATACTGTCGAAGTCAAGGTTAATATTGAAGACAAAAAAAGCGTCATCAGCCAGAAATTCGCGGCGGTGAAATTGGCCCTGCTGTTCCCCAGCCGCAGCCATTTGCGAGTGACTAATCAGTTGCCCGATAGCGTGGAGGTGATCTTACGGGGTCAAAGGGAATTGATGAACGCTATCAAACCGGAACAATTTACCGCATTTTTGGACCTGACCCACCTTACCACACCTGGGACGTATGACGAACTGGCAGTGCAATTCGTCGGCTTGCCCGCTGAAATCAAGCCATTCTTTATCAAGCCAGATAAATTTATCGTCACTTTAGCTGCGAGAATGCCAGCCGGTGGCAGCAGCGATGCGGCTAAGGCTTCAACAGATATCCCCGGCAATAATGGCAATTAATACCCAACCTTGTTTGATTGTTACTGGGCCGACTGCTACCGGGAAGACACACTTGGCGGTAGCGCTGGCTAGAAAATTCCAGGGTGAGATTATCAGCGCTGATTCGCGCCAAGTCTATCGCGGGCTCGATATCGGCACCGGCAAAGACTTGCAGGAATATGGTAGCGATAATGACCGCATCCCCGCGCATTTGCTCGATGTGGTTGAGCCAGGGGAGGAGTTCCATCTCTTCCGCTTTGTCCAGCTGGCCAGAGATGCTATCCAGGATATCGGTCAGCGTCAGCGACTGCCGATTATCGCCGGTGGCTCGCCGTTGTATCTGCGGGCGTTGCTCGATGGTTATGAGTTGCAGGGTCCCCCGCCTGATACCGCCTATCGGCAGCAACTCTCGACACTGTCGGAGCAGGAGCTGATTGGGATGCTGCAACGCCAGGCTACACCAGCGCTCTTTGCCCGCACTGACTTGACGCAACGGCGGCGGTTGATCCGGGCTTTGGAGATTGCCCGCTCCGGCGGCGACGGAAATTTCCCACCTGTCGGCCTGGAGAATACCTTGATTCTCGCTCCTAAGTATCCGCGGCCAGTTTGTCATCAGCGCATCGAACAGCGCTTGGATGAACGCCTGGCGCACGGCTTGCCGGAGGAAGTCGAGCGCTTGCATCAACAGGGGCTATCTTGGGAGAAATTGGAATGGCTCGGTTTGGAATATCGCTATCTGGCCCAATATTGGCAAGGGCAGCTGACTTGGGCGGAAATGCGTCAGGCACTCTTGGCCCGGATCCGGCAGTTCTGCAAGCGCCAGGATATCTGGTTCCGGAAAATGGAACGCGAGGGCAAGAAGATCCACTGGCTGCCTGAAGGAGATTTCACACTTGCCTGCCGCTTGACCGAAGAATGGCTGGCCCAACAACGCAATGCCAAAACTTCAGCCCCACTTGGTTGATTTATGCCAGCGGTTAACATAACTAGGATCGCTTGCCCGCCGGTAAGATGGAACTGGGTAGCAGCGGCTCGTAATCCGCCCCGTTTGGGACCCGCGTGCGCGTTTGAAATTCTCCTCCTGCCGCTGTTGACGGTTAATTCACAAGACTGCAGGATTGCTAAGCAAGAATGCCAATTCTGACAAATGCCGCTGGACGAATTGCATTTCGTGAAATGCAGAATAGATTTTCAAATGCCTGCTGTTTGCTGTAGCTTAAATCCACTTCTCTCCAATTATCAATAAGAACAATTATCTTTGCCAATATTCATTATTAAAGAGGAATTGCAGAATGCTCAAAAAGCTCTTAACTTGTTTGTTGCTCTGCTCTGTTGCTTGTTTTGCCCAGCGTTTCGTACCGGATTGGCCTAATGCCGCTATCATACTACCTGAGAAGCCTAGTATCGTCCAAGGTTTTGCCGCGGAAGAGCTACAGAAGCACTTAACGTTGCTTGGCGGGCTGACAGTTAAGATTCAGCGCGGCGGCGACTCGGCCTTCCCACTCTATGTCGGCACAAAACCGCCTGATTCAAATAAAGAGCTGACCCAGGAAGAGGCCGTCTGGCAGATTACCCCACAGGGCTGCTGGTTCTATGGCGATGACACACCCAGCTCAGAAATGCGAGACCGCGTGCCGTTGATGGCTATCTGCCGGTTGAATAAATTGGGCACCCTGACTGCTGTCTATGATTTCTTGGAACAGCAATTCCAGGTCCATTGGATTGAACCCGGCGCTGGCGGCATCGCCTTCCCGCCAGTCAAAGAGCTGTCTTTGCAAGCCGGTCAGGGCGGTTGGCAGCCAGCTATCCCCAAGCGGGGGATGCGCTTGGGAATTTCGCCTTACAAGAGCTATAACGATGATCTGCCAGAGGGCTTTCAGCTTACTCAGGAGGAATGGGAGAAAAAATACACCGATGTCGCCATTTGGAGCAAGCGGATGCGGATGGGCTCGCATTTGCCGATGCAGTACGGGCACGCATTTACCACCTGGTGGAATAAATATGGAGAGGATCATCCCGAGTATTTTGCCCAGGTCAAAGGTAAACGCGCTCCCACCCGCCCGAAGATGCCTGACACCATTAAAATGTGTGTTAGCAACCCCGGCCTGCAGCAGCAGATTGTCAATAACTGGCTGGCTGGCAATCCGCGTTCGAAGTTCATCAATGTCTGTGAAAATGACTGGGGGGATTTTTGTGAGTGCGATGACTGCCGTAAACTAGACCTGCCGCCGCCGGAAGGCAAGGATTGGGATTATGACCTTAGCGACCGCTATCTGCATTTCGCCAATCAAGTCCAGAAATTGGCGGCTGCGCACGATCCAGAGGTCACCGTCTGCACCTACGCGTATAGCGTCTATAAATTTCCGCCTCGTCGCGAGAAGGCTGACCCGCGGCTGATCATTGGCTTCGTGCCCAGTATGTTTGCTTTCACAGAAACCGATAAGATGTACAAAGCCTGGAATGCTGCCGGTGCCCGTAAGATATTCCTGCGCCCGAATTGCCAGCACAGCAATACCAGCTTACCGATGGGCTTCGAGAAGTTGATGTTCGATTTCTTTCAGTTGGGTGTCCAGAACGGCATCGTCGGGACCGACTATGACTCAATCCACAATTTCTGGGCCAATACCGGTATCACGGATTACATCCTGGCGCGAGCCCACTGTTATCCCGAAAAGACCTTCCAGGAATTGGAGAACGAATACTATTCCGCTTTTGGCGCCGCCGCAGCAGATATGCGCGAATATTACCAGTACTGGCGCACTGAAGTCTGGGAAAAAAGACTGCTGCCCAACCGAGAAACCATCAGTGCCCGAGGCCGCTATGGCAATTTCCGCCGCGGACTGATGTGGGATTTACATAAATATTACTCCGAAAAAGATTTTGCCTTGATGAGCAGTATCTTGGAGCGCGCCGTTACTCGCGCTGACCTTGACCCACAAGTCCGCGAGCGCTTGCAGCGCTTGCAGTTGAGTAACCAACACAACTTGTTGACCTATAAGGCGATCACTGCACCCGTAGAGGAGAGATTCAGCAATTCTCGCGAGTTGCTGGCTTTCCGACTGGGCAATCGGGATAACCTGAATATCGACTGGCGAAGACAGCTCCATATCGAACGCGGTTTCGGCGATTTAGCCGGTATCTATGCAGTCTGGAATTTTCGCGACTATGCGGCTTTCAAGACTATCCCAGAACGCTGGTTCTTCAAAATCGACAGCGCCGAGGTGGGTCTGGCAGAGCAATGGGAAAAGCTACCCGGGGCCCAAATCCTGGCGACTTGGGAGCCTATCAAGGTCACCGCCGGCTGGGAACAGCAGGCAGGTTCCGGGATGCACCCGAAATTACTCGAGTTGTTAAAGGAATACGACGGCTATGGCTATTATGGCCAGACAGTCAAAATCGACCCCAGCTGGAAAGGAAAAGAAATTGCGCTGCTCTTCGGCGCAGTCGATGAATCTTGCTGGGTCTGGCTGAATGGAAAATTGGCCGGAGAGAGAATTTTTCAGGGCGGTGACGAATGGAAGTTGCCTTTTAGCATTCGTATCGATCAATGTATCGATTGGGAATTGCCACAACAGACTATCGTGGTGAGAGTACACGACAGCGGTGGCCAGGGCGGAATCTGGAAACCAGTGTCAGTGGTGATGAAATAAAACATTTTTTTGCCGGGCGGCTGCACGCTTGCTCAGGCTGATTACTAAATCTAATATCAGGAGTGGATATGAATATCGCATTATCGGCCTTAATCGCCGGAAATCTCCCAATGCCGGAATTCTTGCAGCAAGCCAAAGATAGCGGCTACGACGAAGTCGAGCTGTCCTTGCGGCCGACGCTGGAATCGCCGTTGAATTATTCCAGCACGGATGCCCAGCTGACCGAATATAAGGCTCTGGCCACGGCTTTGGCAGTGCCCATTACCTCGCTGGCGATGGCCGGTAAGTCCGGCAATTTGCTGGAAGCCGGTCAGGGTGGCGCGGAGGGCATTGAGTCGGCTGTCTGGGGCCTGGAGTGCGCCGCTAAACTTGGCGCAAAAGTCTGCTTGCATACCCTGGGCAGGCTGTCAGCCGAACTCTATTACGAAGACGCCTATAATAATGCCATCACGGCATTGCAGAAAATCGCCCGCGCGGCTGAGAAAATCGGCGTGACTTTCGCAGTCGAGTTTGTCTGGAATGGATTCTTGTTCAGCCCCCTGGAAATGCGGAATTTCCTGGATAGCGTCGGCAGCCCACGGGTCGGATTCTATTTTGACCCCGGCAATATGGCCGTCTTCCAATACCCCCAGCATTGGGTCCGGGCCCTTGGACAGCGCATTAAGCGCGTCCATTTGAAAGACTGGAAAGGCAAGGCCTTGAATGGCACTTGGACGCCGTTGCTGGCTGGCGAGGTCGATTTCCCAGTCGTGATGCAGGAGTTGCGCCGGGCTGGCTATGCCGGGCCGCTCGTCTCAGAAGTCTCGCCGGCTTTGGCATCATTCGCGGAGACGGCTAAAGTTATGCGCAAAATTGCGGAAATGTAAGTTATTAGAGGAACCGACTAGATGCTGAAAATTCTTTTCCCCTTCCACGGGGCTGTACTGAATCGCTGCCACGGCCAGCAAAATACCGCGGGCTTGACAATTGAGGTCACCGGCACCGCACCAATTTGCAGTGAAGTCACGGTCAATGGGCGGCTCGCCCGGCGCAAGGGCGAATTGTTCTGTGCCGATATCTTGCTAGATCGTTTCAGCAATGCCATTACCGCCAGTTGCTCTGGCGTGACTGGCACGAGCGAGCAATCCATCAAAGTCATTTGGGATAAGAACTCCCGTCGCCGCTACCGCGTCGCCATCGATGATAATTCCTTCTTCCTTAGGGACCTCTACCAAAAGCGCCCAGCTGACTTGTTCAGTAACCACTATTTGGCCATCCTGAAACGCTTGCACGCTGAATTCGGGGCTAAATACACCCTGAATCTCTTCTTCTCTACACCGGAGAAGGATTTCGATTTATCGCTGCTGCCTGATACCTGGAAATCGCAGTTTGCTGATAACAGCGACTGGCTGAAGATGACCTGGCACGCCGATAACGAATTCCCCGACCGGCCATACCAATACGCCACCCCGGAAAAAGTCGCCGCCGACTTCGATAAAGTCCAGACCGAGGTCGTGCGCTTTGCCGGCGAGAGCTGCTTCTGCCCGGCGACCATCGTGCATTGGGGCGAAATCCTGCCCTCGGCCCTACCGGCGCTCTATCAGCGTGGCGTGCGCGCCCTCAGCGGCTATTTTAACCGCGACGAGCAGCGTTACAATGTCAGCAACGGCCTCGATGAAGTGCGTTGTCATTATCTGAATAGCCACGACGCGCTAATGGATTTCGAGAGCGGCATCGTGTTCAGTCATATCGATATCGTAGTCAATTGCACGCCAATAGAGCAAATCGTCCCGACACTCAGTAAATACGTTGACGACCCCGATAACTCGGAAGTAATGGATATCTTGACCCACGAACAGTACTTCTGGCCATTCTATTTCAATTACATCCCGGACCACGAGCAGCGGATGGCGACGGCATTGCGCTTCCTCCACGAGAACGGCTATGAGCCAATCTGGCTGCATGAGGGGCTGCTCGGCGTCGAACCAGCGTAGGCTGCTTATAGCTTGGGATTACTCCCTCTTGCCTTATGCACATAAAAATCAGCCATCTCAGCCGATCTTTCAAGAAAGTCAAGGCGGTCAGTGACCTCACCTTCGAATTCGCGTCTGGCAATATCTTTGGCTTTATTGGCCCTAATGGCGCTGGCAAGACCACCACCATCAAGATTA
Organism: uncultured Lentisphaeraceae bacterium; assembly: GCA_964619145.1. Classification (GTDB taxonomy): domain Bacteria; phylum Verrucomicrobiota; class Lentisphaeria; order Oligosphaerales; family Oligosphaeraceae; genus JAAZIZ01. The sequence goes on from CAZUCG010000001.1 coordinate 21,143, forward strand.
TGGCCAGTATGGATATGCCAGATGCCGGCGATGTCTTCTTCGACGGTGTATCGGTCGTTAACTATCCGGAAAAAGTCCGGCAGCTGGTCGGCTATATGCCTGATACACTGCCGGGCTACAAGGATATCCACGTCTGGGAGTACCTCGATTTCTTTGCCCGCAGTTTTGGCTTACAGGGACAGCAGCGGCGACAGACATTGGCCGAAATCGAAGAATTCACCTCCTTGGGTGATCTGCGGGAGAAGCAAATCTCGACTTTGTCCAAGGGGATGAAGCAACGCGTCAGCTTGGCTCGCGCCTTGGTGCATAATCCGCAAGTGCTGATTATGGATGAGCCGGCGGCCGGGCTCGACCCCCGCAGCCGGCGCGAATTGCGGAGCCTGCTGAAAATTTTAGCTGGTCAGGGTAAGGCGATCTTGCTTAGCAGCCATATCTTGACTGAGTTGCAGGATATCTGTGACGGAGCAGTCATTATCGAGCAAGGGCGATTACTCTCGGCTGGTACTATCCCGCAATTGCTGGCTCAGAGCCGGCAGAAACAGCAACTCGAAGATGCGAATGCCAATGCTGACGAAACTGTGCAGCTGCTCATCCAGTGCTTGCGTGATGGCGAGGCAGTGCGCCTCAAGCTGCTCGAGCACCCGGCTGTACTTGAGGTCCAACTGACGCTGAACAATACCGTCCGGGCTCAGCTCAAATGTCAGGACGAAGAAATACCTGCCATTATGGCCACGCTATTTGCCGCTGGACTGCCGATTGTCGGCTTCGCCAAGCAGGAACTCGGCTTGGAGGAACTTTTTATGCGTATCACCTCCGGGAAAGTGCAATGAAGATTGCGGCCAGGGACCTCAGTGACTGGTTCAACCCAGTGTTTATCAAGGAATTGCGGCAATTCTTCCACAATTACCTGATCCTGGCTGTGATGGCATTGCTGCTCATCGGGCAGCAACTTATTTTGCTCTTTGTGCATTTAGCATATACTAGCAGCGGGAATCTCAATGACAATACCGGCCGAGTGGTCTTTACCTTTATTGTCGTTGGCCTAGTGTGTTGTATCTTCGTTGTCTGCGGGGTGGGTGCCGCGCAGCGATTCTTGCTTGAAAGACAGAACGAAGAACTCGATTTCTGCAAACTGACCGCAATCTCGCCAACTCGTATTATTTGGGGGAAGTTATGCAGTTCGCTGGTGCTATTGGTCTTTATTACCTCGCTCTGCCTGCCCTTTATCGGCATAGCGTATTTCCTGCGAGGAATAGCTATCCTGCAAATGCTGAAGGTAATGCTGCTGTTATTGCCTGTAACCTTGGCGATTATTTTTTCGGCCATTTTAGTTGGCGCGATAGGCAAGAAGGGCCTCGCCGGGCTGTTGAGCATCGGCGGATCAATTTATGGCATTACCGTGCTGACGCTCATTTTTAATGATACCCAGGTCTGGACTTCGAGCTCCGGAGCCGATTTGCCATTGTTGTTGTTCGCAATTATTATCCCGTTATTCTGGAGTGGCTTATGCTATGTTCTCAGCGTGGCCAGCGTCAGCCATTCCCTGGCCAACAGGATGTTGCCAGTCAGAATTTATCTGTTGACACTGTTAGCGGCCTGCCCCCTGGCAATGGCCGCGCTGGCTGCCTTGACCGACGAACACGTACTCGATTTTTTGCAGATTAGTTTCAGCCTTACTGCCAGTATCGTGGTGGGCATTGTCGCAGCCCTGGCCGCCTGCGAACGCTCGCGGCCTAGTCTGCATATCCAGAACCAATGCCCGCGTAACATCTTTTTGCGCAGTGGCTTCTTTTTACTCTCCAGCGGCTCAGGCGGTGGCATCACGCTGGCGGCCTTAATCTTGCTGCTGCTGGTTGCTCTGCCGGTGCGACTGGCCTCCGGCAGTTCAGACTTATATTTGATCTATACCTTCACTGATATCGCCATCTATCTGCTGTTCTATGCCGCCCTGGCGATCTTTTTGCAGGAGTGGATGCCCAGATTATCTGGCCTTGCTTGGTTTTGCCTGAATCTCATTGTGCTATTGTTGCTGCCAGGCATTGTCAGCGGCTTTATCGGGGTGACTGAGGCCAAAACATTTAATTACCTGACGATTACCAGCCCATTTTTTCTGTTTGCGGTCGATTACCCCGAGCATTTTGGGCAATTCAAGCACAGCACTAGCTTGCCGTTCGCGACCGCGGGGTTGTTTCTGGCTAGCCGGAGTATTAGCCTGCAATGGCGGGCATTACGACTGAATACTGCCGACGCGGCTAAATAATAGCCGTCATAGTGACTGAAAGAAAGAGGAATACCATGAATCTGACGTACCAGCCTGACCGAGTTAAACCGGAAATCGCCGCCCTGCTGCAGGAACTGGCGGTCGAGTACCCTATCGCACCTAATGCCGCTGGATTGATGCTGGATTTTGTCCCGGCTGCTGAGCCCTCGACGCTGCGGGTTACCCGTACTACCACCGGTCTGAAAATCGAATACGGTAAGACAGCCGCGGCCGCTCGCGGCATCGGCTATGCTTTGTCGGGGACAGAAACGACGGAAGACCTCTGCTTCGAGACTTATGCCATACTCTACGATTGCTCCCGCAATCCCGTGTTGACGGTTAAGCACGCTCAACATTGGCTGCGCCGAATGGCGCTGCTAGGCTATGATATGATGATGCTCTATACCAAAGACGCCTATCAATTGCCCGGTGAGACCTACTTCGGATATATGCGCGGCGCTTACAGCATCGAGGAAATCCAGGCTATGGACAAGGTGGCGCAGCGCCTGGGCGTGCAGATGTCCGCCTCAATCCAAGCTCTCGGGCATCTGGAGCCGATTCTGCGCTGGCCGGCCTACGCTGGCGTCAAGGACACCGATAACGTGATTATGGTCGATAACGAAGACAGCTACCAGCTGATCCGCAAGATGCTGACCTTCTGGAGTGAGGCGCTCTCCTCTCGTCGTATCCACATCGGGATGGATGAGACGCACGACTTGGGCCGCGGCCGCTTCCAGGACCTGCACGGCAAGCAAGATGCCTTCGAGCTCTATAATCGTCATTTGCAACGCGTCTGCGCTATCTGCAACGAACTACAGCTGCAGCCGATGATCTGGAGCGATATGTACTTCCGCTTGGGGAACAAGAATCTTAGCTACTATGATTTGCAGAGCAAAATCCCGCAGTCGGTCAAAGACGCCATCGCCCCTGAAGCGCAGTTGGTCTATTGGGACTATTATCACCGCGACGAAGAATTCTATCGCAAGATGCTGCAACTGCACCGTGACCTGGGGAAAAAGCCAGTCGTGATGGCTTCTGGTATCTGGACTTGGGTGAAGCTCTGGTACGACCACGAAATCACCACCGCGACAGTGCGGCCTTGCCTGCAGGCCTGCCGCAAAGAGGGCGTGAAAGAAGTAATCTATACTCTCTGGGGTGATGACGGCGGCTATTGCGAGTTCGATTCGGCTTTCGCAGGAATGGCCTGGGCCGCGGATGAGGCCTTTAATGGACATAGCGACGACGAGAGATTGGAGAAGTTTTTCGCAGGCGTCTTTGGCACCAGCTACCGCCGGCAGCTCCTGGCTTCCGATTTGACCATCACCGTCCGGGATACCGATATGAGCCCCGAAATGGCGAAACGGCACGGCTCGCCACCCTGGCGATTGCACGCGCCTTGCGCACTCTGGGATGACCCCCTGATGGGCATCGTCTGGCACGAATATAAGGCCTATAATTCCAAAGTCTGGGAGAATTATGCCGCCGACTTACACCTGCTACGCGAGCAACTCAGCCCCTACCGGATTACTGACCGTAGTGCCGGCTATATTGACCACGCTTGGCATTGTGCTAATGCCTTGCTGCAAAAAGTGGAATTGCGCCTGCAGTTGCTCAAAGCCTATAAAAAGCGTGACCGTAATGCCCTGAAAGCCATTCGCGGGGCCAAGATCGATGCCGTAATCTCGGCCTTGGACGGCCTGAATGATTCATTTCGCCGCCAGTGGCTGCGAAGCTATAAATATTATGGCCTGGAAGTTATGCAAATAAAATTGGCTGGCCTGAAAGAGCGCTATCGTGAGACCAGCCGCCGGATCGGCGAGTTGTTATCTGGCGAAATCGCCTCGATCCCCGAGCTCGAGCTGAATCCCGAGACACTCGGCTCAACCGACACCCGCTACCGGATGGCGGTTACCGGCGGCTGGTTTATTTGAGCCCGCCCAAGGCTAAGAGCTGCCGTTGGCCGCTATCCTGATCAACGCCAGCTCTTGCTAAGAACAGATTAATTTTCGGTTTGAGCCGGCATCTTCCAGGCCGGCTTGCGCCGGAACGGCTTCTCAAAAGTATTATTGATGCGCCCAGTTTGTTCTAAATGCATCATACAAGCACGGATGCAGCCAGCCGCGCCTTCTAACGCCCGCGAATAAAAATATTGCGGAGGCAGTTTGTAGTTCTGGGAGCGAGCGACCGGCTCGGTAAATTTTTCCTTGTCCTCGGGTGTGACGCTAAAGGGATTGTGTTTTGACGATGCGCCGCAGAAGTATCGGCTACAGAGCGAGTAGTCGATGTCGGCCCATTCAATCGGCACGCCATCGATGACTACTCGAACACACTTGTTGTCATCTGTGGGGATGGCATTGCCAGTGCAAGCCTTGGCACAGAGCTTGCAACGGTCGCAAATCGTGCCCGGTTTGACAATGGGGTCGTAGTCGAATTCAGCATCTGTCAACAGCAGCGCGATGCGCTGCCGGGGGCCGAATTCTTTGGTCAGGAAGATTTTGCTCCAGCCTATCTCGCCCAAGCCGGAAATTACTGCGCCGAGGCGCATATGGACGGATAGGTTAGGGTGGGGCAGCCCCTCTCGCAGCGGTCGGCTGCTGGCCGGATGGGGTATTTGCTCCTGGCCGTGCGGGAGTTGTCCAGAGGTATTTGTCGCTCCCCAGGCGAAGTGATTGGGGATGGGCATTGTATCGTAGCCTTGGTCCTCAATCCAGCCGCAGATTTCTCGCAACACCATTGGTTGGCGGATGCAGTTGATGCTGGCATACGCCACCCCCGAGTAGTTGGTGAAAAATGTCCCCTCTTCAATGCCACGAAAGGACCCACGCAGGTGACGGAAAGCCAAGCCGATAATCGACTTGCAACCAGGAAGGATGTAACGGACATCGAATTGCTTGGGCGCGCCCTCATAACGACTGACTGGACCGATCGACACGGCGTCTGCACCTGCTTCTAAGGCGCATTGTTTCAGCAATTTTGCGCTTAGCATTGGCAATCTCCAAAGCGAGTTTTGAATTTGTTCTTCAGCACGCCGCGTTCTTCGAGGTGCTCCATACAGGCGATATGGCAGCCGCGCCAGGCGCCGACCTGCCGGCCGCTCCAGACGACCGGCCCCAACTTGTAATTGCGGGCCTCGGTGTAAGGCTGTTGATTGAAACCGACTTTGTCCGCCTCACTAACAATAAATGGATTGCACGACTTCTCGCCGCCGCCATGCAGCGCCACGCTGCATTTGGCAAAGTCCAGCTTGTGCCAACTTATTTCCCGGCCGGCAATCTTGACGCTGACCTTCTCACTGCGAGAAATGGCGCAGCCCGGGCATTGTTCTATACACTTGCCGCAGTGGTCGCAGAGACCACCAGAGAAAATTGGGTCTGGGTCGAGTTCGGCATCAGTCAGGACTACCGCGAACATCTGTCGCGGGCCGTATTCCGGGGTCAAGAAAGTGCCGCTGTCACCAATCTCACCTAAACCAGCGCAGTAGGCCGCCAGGCGCATCTGGAAGTAGATGTCTGGCGCAGGGCGGTCATCACTGACCGGGCGGCTGTAGTCGCTGCTGTCTTTGCCGAAGAAAGCTGGGTTCACGTCGATGAAATCCTGGCCCATCTCGTCTGGATTGATGCCGTCCAGGTTACTCCAAGGGAAGGCGTCGGGGATGGGCACGGCCTCATAACCGATATCTTCGAAGATATTGCAGAATCGCCACAGCGTCACGGGTTGGAAGACCCATTTATTGCAGGCGTAGCCCATCATACTGAGTGGCGCATAGAAGGTCCCGGCTTGCACCCCGCGGTATAAACCGCGGAACATCCGGAAGCCTAACACGATTACCGATTTCGCTTCTGGGAAGATCGACATCGGGTTGTAGCGGGCAGGTAGCTCGGCAAAGCGATCTGGCGATGCAATGCCCACTAAATCCGCGCCAGAATTAATGGCCTGTGCTTTGACTTGGGTACTGGTCAGCATAATCATTCCTTTGTCTGCAATAGTATATTACTCAAGCATTGATACCTGAAAAAGCTAACAATAAGAAAATAATTTAACTGCCATCGCCGAAATTACAACCGCGGAGAGGCGTGATTGGAAAAATAAGATCGCCCGATTTGCGCTTGCCTGAAACTAGAATATATTCAGACTAATAAATGGAGACCTGCTGGACGTTGTGGACCTTGTGTTGGCAATCGCTGAAATTAATTGCCTGCTGTGCATTTGCTCATACTATACTTCTTTGCTAATGAATATTTTCTTGCTGACTATTACTGCCTTGGCTTTGGCTTTTTTGTTCTTGGCGGAAAAACGTAACCGAGCAGGACAAAAGAAGCTCTTGGCCGCGGGCTATACTGCTTTCGCGCCTACCAAGTGGAGCAACACCCGTAGTCTCTTGCTGGCCTTGGGCATCATCCTGCTTCCAATCGGCTTCCTGCTCCTGCCCCTGGAAACGGACACAGCCGGGCAGGAACAGCCAGTGCTATTCTGCATCCTGGATGGCTCTCTCAGTATGCTGGCTGAATCCAGCCCAGATCGGACTCGCCTGGCAGAAGCCAAGGAATATTTGCAGGACATCGCTAGCGCCTTGCCCGATTGGGAATTGGCGCTGCTGTCTTTTGCCGGCAGCGCTTTCCTGGATTTCCCGCCCAGCATCGACCACCAGGGTTGGCAGGAGGCGCTGGCTGCAGTGCAGCCCGACTTCGGCTATTCCCCCGGCTCCGTACCTGGTGAAGCCCTGAGATTGGCGCAAGATACGGCCGCTAGCCTGAAGATCGACAACGCAGTGCTGCTACTGCTCAGCGATGGTGAAATCAATGCAGAAAACCCTGCCGCCGAGCAGTCCTTCTGGACGCAACGGCGATTCCCTTGCCTGTATATACTGTTTGGCAAAGAGGGCGAAAAAAAACCAGTTCCTGGTCCAGCCGACTGGCTGCGGACTGGCGACGGCAGCATCGCTATGAGTGTTCCCGATAGCATAGCCTTGGCCCAACGCCTGGCTGTAGTAGATAGGCCCGGTCAGATGTTGTCAGCCGCCGCAGGCAGTGCTCAAGCTCTAAGCATAATTCGGCGCTTCTGGGGGCAGGGGGATGCACCGTGGCGGCAAGAAACCGCGTCCGAGCAGGGCAGTGCCTTCTGGGCTTCATTGCTGCTATTGCTGGCTTGGATGTTCTTGCTGGTTAGTTTGCCGGTCCAGTGGCAGCGGAAACGGCACCTGACGCTGCTGTTGGTAGGACTTAGCGCTGTCGGTTGGGCGGCTGAGGACACCTCGCCAGTCGCTCTGGCTCAACGCGGGTATGCATTATGCCAGCAGGCCCAGAATGACTCGACGCCAGAAAAATGGCAGGCCGCGGCAGATTGTTTCCGGCAGGCGCTGCTATTACGGCCCGGTTTTCTGCCAGCTGCTTATAACTTGGAATATGCTCTCCAGGGATTGGCGAAGACTGCAGTTGCGCCGACGCAGAAAAAAAACATCGCCTCGCGGGACCTCGCTTCGCCTCGTCAGTTAACCCAATCTGGTAGCGCGGCGCAATCTGGCAGCAGTGTTGAGCAGCAAGATATCGCCCCGATGGATGCTAACGCGCGCGATTCCAGAGCAGCTGAGACATCGTCTTCTGACCGCAGCCGCCCAGGCAGCGGCACCTGGCGAGCATTGCGACAACGTCGGCCGCGGCGGCAGACTGCACCATCCAGTTGCCCGCCTTGGTAGAAAGGCAGGCGATCCGAATCTTTAATAACTGTCTTTCCAGTATTTAGTGAATTCGTCGTATACTTTGTAAGCGCCTATAGGTATTTGCTCGTATGACAAAGCTTTCGCGTGGCCATCGACAAAAGCCTGATTTGCTTTGCGCTCGTGTCGAAAAGCCATAACTGCACGTGATTCACAATAACCGCCCCGACGAGTGCTCAGATTATAGAGGTTGTCGATGCCAGCTGCGCTGACCAGCATCCGCCCCGAGGGGTTGCTCACGTTCAGCATAGCGTGCGAATAGTCGTGCCGCAAATAAGAATTCAGGCCATAGCTGGTATTTGGGTTCGGGTTGATGGTCCCGCTACCATATTCAGGCGTAGTATTGCCATACCCGCCACCAGCTCGGCAAAGCGCTTGCGGCGGGGTGATGTTATTCGAATAATTATGCATACTGACACCGAGATAACTGCCGATTACACCGGTGGCATTTCTATGACAATCACTTGGCGCATACAGAGAATTGGCCGTAAAACTCCCGTGTGGTCCAAAACCGTGGTTATCATCGGCATACATTTGCACAGCGGTGGCAATCGCGCGGACCTTGCTCAGGCACTCGATCTGGTTGGCTTTGGCCCGGGCTTTCGCTAATGCCGGCAACAACATTGAGGCCAGTACCGCAATAATGGCAATGACTACCAGCAATTCTATCAGCGTAAAAAACGCCCGCCAGTCACAAAGACAAGAGGATATGTTGAGAGGGTGGTTTTTGCAGCGCATAGCTTCTTTCCTTTTTAAGGTTGGGACGTGCTGATAATACAACCGCAGACTATTGTTTGACTGGCTGGGCACCGACATCAGTCAAGGTGGTGGCAAAATATTCCAGAGTCGGCAAAATTTTTCCTTCGCCGAATGGCGCGGAGACCTCCTGCTGATATTTTGCGGTATCCATCGGGTTGATAAACGGGTGCTCGCGGAACGTGAACTCTGAAAGCTCACGGCCATTCTTTTCGTGCCCGGTGACTTTTCGCACGCGCGCCAAGCCGGCCGGAAATTCGCAGTCTTCAGGAGGATACTGCCCTTCCAAGCCAACATAGCGCATAGTATCTTCGGGCGGGAAGTACCAGGCGTTGGCATCAAAATCCAGCTCGATATCACTATCAAACAGGCAGCGGCCGACTTTTCCCAATGCCTTCTGGGCGAGCTGCGCTAAGAAGAGGTTGTTGCGGACTGTGACCTTGCCCCCCGGGGCCGGATAATTAAAGGTGAAATGGTAGATGTTAGGCACAAAGAAGGTGTTGTTTAGTATGGCTAGGTCGCCATTGCCGGCGCCAGTTATCGAATTCACACCATCAGCGAAGACGTTGTTCTGAATCAATACATCGCTGCAGCATTTGATGGTAATCAAGTACTGATATACACCAAAGCCGGAAAAAACGCAGTTGCGGATAGTCAGGTCGTGGCAGGAAAACACCTGCAATTGCCCATATTCCTGGCCGGCCCGGCTGGCGAAGGTTTTGTTGCTGAAATTGCGGATAATCAACCCGTCAATGATATAATGGTCGCAGTTGTAAAGATGCACTGCGGCCGGTCGCAAGAAGTCCGAACCGTCCAAGATGACCGTGCCGGGTTGGTCAGCCTTCAAAGTGATGGGCTGACCAGGTAACCCGGAGACCAAGCCGTAGTAGGTCTCATAGTAGGTGCCCGGCAAAAGAATCAGTGTGTCGCCAGGACGGGCTTGCTGGCTGGCCGCCCGCAGTCCGTTTAACGGCTGGTCCGGGCGGCTGCCATCGCCTTGGCCGTCAGGTGAGACATATAGCTCGCGGGAGGCGAAGGTGATCTCGTTTGGGGTAACGAAACTCTGCGGTGCGCTCTCGTGTCGCCCTTGCCAGTCCTGCCGCATCCCGACGCCGGTAAAGGGCACGACTTCGCCTTGATGATTCAAGCCGAGCATTTTTTCTGGTACGACTACTCGGTAAAAGTACCGGGTGCCGGGCTTGAGATTCTTGAGGTTGCAGTAATGCAACAGATCGCCGATAGAGACGCTGCGTTCACGGCATTCTTCAGTCTCGCCATATTCCAGCAGTGACAACACCGGTCGGCTATTCCACCAAGCATCCCGTACTCGCCATTGGTCGGTATTAAGGTTGGGAATTTCCCAGGTGAAAGTCGCGCTGGTCGGCGTGATGGTTAGCGCCTTTATATTTTCAATACTGGGCCGCACGCTGGCCTGCACTGCTTGTCGCGCGCCTGTAGCTTGGGCCTGTCTGCCCAACGGGAATGACGGCTGGGCGCTGTTGTAGCCGCGCACTAGGTCAGTACAGGCGTCATAAGTTGCGTCTTGTGGGACGACTGAGAACAGTACCTCGCCTGACTCGATATCCTGCCAGCGCAGGGCGGCGAATTCGCACTGCTTTACCCGTAGGTTCTTGCTCTGTTGAGCGCTGAAAGACGCGGCGATGACACGGCGTAAATCCGTCTCCCGGCAATCGCGGACAGTCAACTCCTCGCAGTTGAGATTCTCCAGCAGCAACTGCTGGCAGTTCAGCAAAGT
>CAZUCG010000001.1:31727-34658 GCA_964619145.1 uncultured Lentisphaeraceae bacterium
TCGGGATAGGCACCGCGGCCTAAAAAAGTGCTATCGGCCTGTAAGCGGAAATCGAGGTGCTCGGGGGCGCAGAAAAGCGGATCATCCTTCTGCTGGTTGAAAATTAAGTTCGTGGGGTTGTCGTCGTACACCGTTGACGGCATTGCGAAGGTGTTGTAGAGGTCAGTGATGGGGCGGCCGCCAGACAAGTCGCTGTAGTTGAAGCTGTCGCAATTAAGCACTACGTTGCGCTCGGCCAGGCGGCTGCCGCGACTGGCCTTGTAATATAAGCCCATCCGTTCATTCAAGATGATGTTGCTGCGGGCAATGACATTTTCTGCCCCGGAATAAAAGCGCAAGCCGTGCGTCTGGCCATCCAGGATGACGTTGTCCTCCGCCAAGTTGTTCTTGGCCCGGCTACCGAAGAACAGCTGCGCCATCTCACTATAGCCCAGGGATTCATTGCGCCGGAAAAAACAACGCCTGACAGTAGTGTCCAGGCAGTCGTTGGTGATATTTACGCCGCCGGAATTCAGAAAGAAGCTACAGTCCTCAATCTGCAAAGCTACGGTATTGCGGGTGCGGATGGCCGAGCCCAAGGCGGATAGCCGCGGCCGTTGGTGCGCCGAACCGCAGAAGGTCAGATTGCGGAAGGTTAGATATTGCGCTTTCTCCAGCACCAGGATATGGCCAGAATTGACGCTGACCTTGATGCTGCCCGGTAACGGCATCTGCCCATCCAGCGAATGTACATAGAGGAACTTCTTCTCCCTGTCTATCAGCCAGGTGCCCCGGAAACGCTCCATATCGTGCAAGGATGGCGCGGGTTGCATAATGACTGAATGCGCCAGGTCGGAGACCCAGTAGGCTGGGAATGCGCAGCTGGTCTGGAAGACAAAACGCTGGCCTGGGACAGCCTCCCAAGCAGTGTCAATGCTTTGCCAGGCAGTTAGCACCGACAGGTCACGATGTGCGCCTTGAATGATGATTCTTTGCTCAGCAGTGCCTTGTGCGCTGATAGTCAGCTCGGGTTGTGAGTATTCTCCAGGCAGTAAGGTCAGTACATCGCCGGGCTGCAGGGCTGCACAGGCTACAGACAGCGATTGCCACGGCGACTCCAAGCTGCCTTCTCCAGCGCTACCTTCTCCAGCGCTGACATATAAATCCCGGGCGGCGACTAAAAATGACCCCAAAAATAGTGCTAAAGCAATCGTTTTTCGCATATTTTATCCTTCTAGAATATAATTTCAGGCAACAACACAGGTAATAAATATAATAGTGAAAGGCGTTAGTTCAACTCAGGGAATTGGTTATCTGCTTCTGCTGTCGGCAATGTCTTCTGTTGACGTTTGCGAGCGAGGATGGCCAGCAGGAAGACTCCCAGCGCCAAGTGATAGAGGAGAGTCTCCAGCTTGCTAAAAGGCACTGCAGTACAAGTCATTTTAGCGCCGGCCCCACCCGCGGCCAACAGACGCATCCACGACAGCAAGAATTCGAGCATCGGCGCCAAGTAGTAGCCGCTACCAGGCCAAAGTAGTCCTAGGAAGATTTTCAGCGGACACAAGGCCAGCACTGCAAAGACTAAAAACCAGAGTGGGAGGTTAACTAGCGGTGCCAGAAAACTGATTTGGCCATTTAAGCGGAGACTGATACCGGCGCTGCCAATCCAGGCTAAAACTGAGCCTAATAACATTAGCACTGACTTGCTCACGAGTTGCTGACAAAAACGGCCCCGCCAATATTTCCGAGGTATCCAATGATATTTTTCGTTCAGAATGGCCTGAATTTCGGCAATGGCCGGCCAGCCAAGAATCAAGGTAATGACAATAAGATACGAATAAATGAACCCAGTATGCAGCACGTAGAGGGGGTTTTCTAGTAAGGCCAGGAAGCCGATCAAGCCCAAGCAATGTAGCGGCGCTGGCGGTCGATAACGCCAGCTGGCATAATGCCAGAACATTACCATCCCTACTGCCCGCAGTACTGATGGATTACCGCCGGTAAGGAGAAAATAGAGCAGCAGTAGCGGCATTAGCAGCAGCCAGCGCGTCCGCAGTCTACACCCGCAGCCGAGCAACACTAATTGGCAGATGATGACCACCATCCCGACGTGCAGGCCGGATATGGCGAAGATGTGTACTGTCCCGGAACGGACAAATTCAGCGCGCATTTCTCGTGGGAGGAAATCGCTGAGGCCTAACCCCAGCACCAGCAGCATCCGCGCACTATCCTGGTCCTGTAGCCCGTAAATGAGTATCGCACCGAGACGCTCACGCCAATCTTGCAGGAATTCTCTGCCGCTGTATTCTGCGCGCGGCAGCTCGGCTTGGTATTCTCGCAGCAGGAAGAGGTGTCGGATGTCCGCTACTTTCAAGTATTGGCGGTAAAAACCGCCCGGGCCATCTTCTGGCGGCGGCAGCAAAAAATCTCCGGAGGTTTGTAAGCCTTGGCCGAGGCGCAGGCGGGTCAATTGCTCGCGGCAGTCAGGCGTGGAACGCAACAAAACCTTCCCTTGCGCCTTCTGCCAGTCGGGCTTCAAGTGAGTGCGCAATGACAGAATCTCGGCTTGCCAACTCTCGCGCTCTTGCTGCAGAGCCGCCAGAGCCGGGTGCTTGACCGGAGCTTTCACAATCTGCAGCCGAACCGTCGCCGAGCACTCCTCGCGCGGTAAGAAGCCACGATATGTCTGCCAGGGACTCAAGGCAAAAAGCCAGCCCCAGAGAAAACCGCCCCCTAAAAGCAACCCAGTCAGCAGGAATTGGTTTTTTGGTCTATCGGCTAGCAAAGACAGGCCGAGCAAGGTGCCGAAGAGCACCAACAACGCACCGAGACTGACCTGCTGGACTGCAGTTGCTGCACCCGAACCAAGGCACAGGAACCACCAGAAGGCAGGAGCAGTGGTCTGAATTTCGCGCACGGCGTAACGCATTACCTAATCCTGACTAAACCGCT
>CAZUCG010000002.1:0-21281 GCA_964619145.1 uncultured Lentisphaeraceae bacterium
AGTTTGACACCCCTAGGTGCGAAGCTGGAATCCTTCTGGCCGGGTGCGGTCTTCTCAACTTATGCCTCCTCGGAAATGGCCACCAGCTTCACAGAATGCCGCCAACGATGCGGCGGGCACCCGCCAGCGGATTTGGCCATCGTGGAGATCGTGGATGAAGATGGTCATCCGCTGCCACCTGGCCAACAAGGCGAAGTCACGGTGACGCCACTGCAAGTCACCGGGATGCCGCTGCTGCGTTTTCGCACTGGTGATATCAGTTTTCAATTGCCCGACAAATGCCCGTGCGGCCGCAATACTTTGCGTTTGGGGCCCATCCTTGGCCGACAAGCGCAGATGTTGAAAGTCCGTGGCACGACATTATTTCCCAACGCATTTTTTCACGTTTTAGACAACATTGCTGGCATTGACAATTATTATATGGAAGTCTCCGGGGATTCTCTTTCTGACGCGATAGACCTCTACATTTCTTTTCGTGAAGGTGATTTAGAAAGTCACAAAGTGAAAGAAAAGCTGTATGCCAGGAACCGTCTCAACGTCAATCTACACAGCATTTCTTGCGCCCAAGCGCAAGAGAAAGTATTTGCTGCCGCCAGAAAGCCAGTCCGATTCTTCGATCTCCGGCAAAAATAACTCTCTAGGATTGCTATAATGTTCGATTCCCGCAAATATGATTTTACTGACGCTGAGGTTCAGGAAGCTGCCGGCCAGAACCGCCTGCTATCCTTAGAGATTGAGTTCAACCGCCAGTGCAATTACCGCTGTCCATATTGTTATGCCGCTGCCTCCGAGGATACTAGCACTGACTATGACCCAAAAGTGATAGATGCCGCGGTTCATCAGGCGGCAGAGCTAGGCGCCAGAAAGATTGTCATTTTAGGCGGCGAGCCGTTATTATACCACAATCTGAAAGAAAAAATACAAATGATAACTGATCTCGGCCTAGGCGCTGAGATCTTCACCAATGGCTCTATTATGAGCCCGGAACTAGCTGAGTTCTTGTTCGTCCGCGGTTGCCGCGTGGTTGTCAAACTCAACACCCGCAATCCAGCAGTCCACGACCGCCTCACCGGCGTAACGAATTCGCTGGAGAACTCATTACGCACCTTAGGGTTATTGAAAGATGCCGGCTTTACCTCCGAGATGCTCTGCGCCAGCACTATCATTTCTGCCGATAACATCGATGGCATAGTGGATTTGTGGAAATATCTCCGGAACAATGAGATAAATCCATACTTCGAAATTATGACTCCACAAGGACGGCTACTGCAGCATAAGGAGCTAGAGGTAGATATCCTGAGGCTGAAAAACATTTTTGAAGAGATCCAGCAATTTGATTGCGAATCAGGCTTCCCCTGGGAAGTACAGCCGCCTCTGGTAGGCGCGAAATGTCTGCGGCACACCTACTCTGCTTTAATCAATGCCCAAGGTGATGTTTTCCCCTGTGTGGGTATCGACATCAAGATTGGCAACATCTTGGAAAAACACTTGCGCCAGATACTGCGCAACAGTGACATCATCAATGACTTAAAAAACCATTTAACGATGATCAAAGGCCCGTGCAAGACTTGCGACAAAGCAGCGACTTGTTACGGTTGCCGTGGTGCCGCCTATCAGTTGACTGGCGACTACCTGGCCTCCGACCCGATGTGCTGGCGCAATGCCGACAAGCTCTCGCAGATACAAGTCCTGCCTGTGGCGGCACAGGCGTATATGCCACACCAAGCGCCAATGGCGATGGTGGAAAAAATCTTGCAGGCCGGCCCGACCAATACCCTCTCCGCGCTGATTCATCCCGACAACCGTTTCTTGAATTCGCAGGGCATCCTGGACCGTTCGGTGATTCCGGAGCTAGTGGCTCAAGCCGGCGCAGTGATGGATTCTTTCCATTATGATGGCAAAATTCGTCCCGGGTTTATCGCCATTGGGCATAACATCCGCTACCTCCACGACATCCATAGCGGCGACGAGATATTCATTTCCTTCACTGATGAAAACATCATCGAGAACTGGTACCTGCTTGACTTTAGCATCAAAAACCAGCACGGCAGCCTGTGCTCTCAAGGCGAGGTAAATGTATGCATTATTTGATTGTCGTCGTATGGTTGCTGCTGATTGCCCCTCCGGCTCTGGCCGATAAAACAGCCGCGCCGAGCTTAGCGGAATTTGCGGCCAAACTACAGCCCTTGACCCAAAACCGCACTGTCCAAGCGGAATATCGACAAAACCGCAATCTCAAGTCGATGAATTTCACTTTTGAGATCCGCGGTTATATGTACCAAGAGCACGGGCGGCGTCTGGCTTGGGCCACCAGCACACCGCTGCGGTCGGTCTGTATCTTCAGCGTCGATTCATTCAAGCAATGGGATGCTGAAACCAATAAGGTGACCAGCCTCTCGGCCTCAGAGATGCCGTGGTTGAAAATGATTTTCGAGTATCAGGTCAAATGGCTGAGCGGTGACCTCGAGGCCTTGACCGCAGATTTCACGATTACGCCTCTCGATTCGCACACCTTGCGGCTAGCACCGAAACGCCAAGAATTCACCCTATTCTTCAGCGAGCTGGAAATTCGCTTCCGCCCAGGATATGACGCACTCGAACAGATTTTATTCCGAGAAAAAAATGGCGACTCTATGACCTTGGAATTTTTCAACATCAAGAATAACGCAGCCATCCCAGAGCAGATATGGGCATTACCGCCAAAATAAGCATACCAGTCGAGAAATTGCTGTTATGGGTATTTCGCCGACGGCTGGTTGTCTGGACGGCGCTAGGGGTTCTTCTGGCGCTGATGGTTTTTTCAGCGGCCCAATTCGGAAATTACAGCAATGATCTCGGGCAGCTGTTCCCGCTAAACTCCATCTCCGGCAATATGTACCGGGTGATGGAAGAGAGCCATCTCGGCGACTCGGTGCAACTGGAAATCGATTCCGGGCAACCGGGCGGGGCATTGGAATTACTCCAGCCAGTCGAGGAATTGGCTGCGAGGCTAGCGGCCATACCAGAAATCGAGGCAGTAGATTTTAAGATTTCGGCCGACTTCCATTCGGCTATGGCTGAACTAACGCCCGTCTTGCCCTTGCTGCTCGATGCATCTATCCTGAAGCAGGCAGATCCGCAACAGGCGGCTCGCAACGCCAGGAAGGCCTTGTTGCTGCCAGCGGCGCCAATCAGCGCACTACGGCTCGATCCATTTGGCTGGAATGGTCAGTTCCTGCAGCAGCTGCAATCTTTTCAGCAATTGGCCGGGATGAAAATTTCTCTCCGCCATCCTTTTATGACTGATGACACTGCTGCCCGCCTGCTGCTGAATTTGCAGATCAGGCTAGGCCAGCCTGCTAATGCGCAGCGCAGCGCTAAATTATTTCAGCAAATTCGGGCCGAGGCGGCCGCGTTGTTACCCTCAGCCAAGCTCTCGATCATCTCGCCACTGGCACACACGCTGGAGAATGAACTGACCGTCCGGAGAGATATTTTAAAAATCAGCCTGACCTCGATGCTTGCCCTGCTGTTGTTGTTTTTCATCATTTACCGCGGTGCTGTTGACGCAATATGGATTCCACTGTTACCCTTCGCAGCGTCTATTATTGTGACCGGCTTGCTGGCAATGATCTTTCAGAATATCTGCTTGGTCATCTTGGGAATATGCGGCAGTATCGCCGGCTTAGCGGTCGATCAGGGCATTCATATCTACACGGCTTTTGCCGGCAGAGCGCGCTTCCGCAAACTCAGCGGTCTCGCCCTGCCCTTGGCAATGAGTGCAATAACTTCAGCGGCGGTCTTTCTGACACTTGGGTTTTCAGGCATTTACGCTTACTTGCAGCTGGGCATTTTTGCCGGTTGCACCTTGCTGGTAAACTTACTACTGTCATTCTTCATCCTGCCGACACTCCTCAACCGCCGCCGCGAATTACATTTCTCCTTTGCCAACTTCAAGCCCCGAATAAGAACTGCCTGGGTCATAGTGAGTATCTGGCTACTGTTTTGCCTCGGCTCAGCAATACTGTTGCCCAAACTGCAGTTCGACTTCAATCTCAGCGCCCTGGATGGCACAAGTCAGGAAACCATCCAAGCAGAAAAAGATTTCCAGCAACGTTGGCGTACTGCCGAGGCCGGCAATATGATCGTCGTCACTGGCAGTGACCAGCAACAAATCCTGGCGACTTGCGAAAAATTGGAGCGAGAGATTTTTCCTCTCGGTCGTTGTTTTCATCCCGCGAGCCTCTGGCCAGCACGGCAAAAGCAATCAGCCAACTTACAGACTTGGTGCCACCCAGATCTCGACGAGCAGTTACGCGAAATGCAGAATGCTCTGTCGCGGGAATGTCAAAAAGTGGGCCTACCAGCCGCATTTTACACGCTATTCTTTGAATCGCTGCGCAGCGGCATCAACGCTGGGATGAAAATGCCAGAACCGCAGATCTTCCAAGCTGTCACTGGGAAACTACTTCGGCAGCGGCAAGATTCCGCGACTGGGCTGTTCTTTTTTGCCGAGCGACTAGACACTAGCGAGCTGATCGCCTTGTTAAGAAAACTGGATACCTTCGGCAATTGCGCGCTACTCTCAAATGAATCGTTCCGCCAGGCCATCAGCGACGACATCAGGCCAATTTTGGCCAGGGTGCTGCTTCTGGCGGCAATTGCCGTGCTACTGCTGTTGTTGCCAATATATCGCTCGTTTGGGAATCTAGGCATCATTATCATCCCCGGCTTTACCGCCACGCTATGGTTTGCCGGGCTGGCTGCTGCCAGCGGTACTGCTGTCAATATCGCCAGTTGTTTCGGGATGATTATCCTGATTGGCTTGGTGATAGATTACGGTATCTTCTCACTGCATCACTTCTCCGCAAACAACCACTCGACAATCTCGACCGCCATTTTTCTCTCTGCCATCACCACCCTCTTTACTTCAGGTGCACTGCTCTTCTCCCGGCACCCAGTTTTACTCCATACTGGTCTGGTGCTTTTTTGCGAAATACTGTTTGCCGCTCTCACAGCCCTGTATGTGGTTCCCGCCTTGATGATAGTACTCAGAAAAAAGAAAGCCGCTATATCTGTGTTGGCCAGCATCTGCCTAGCTGGCACTGCCGTCGGCTGCCGTACCATCCCACCTGAAGCTTATCCGACACGGCAGCTGACTCAGTCAGAAGCGACCCAAGAATGGCAGACCTTTCAGGCAGCGCATAACAAGGCAGGCACGCATTTACTGACGCTGAAGGTCGAAATCTTATGGTACAGTTTCCCGATGATTCTAGCCCTGCAAAAAGAACCCGCGACTCGGCATCTCTCAGCAACAGGGATGCTGCCCTCCGGAGCAAGGTTATTTTCCGTAACCGGCAACAATGGGCAGGAGACCAGCAAGAACATCTCGGAAGTATTCCCGGAGATCGCCCAAAAAAAGATTTTTGCCAGCATCTATCAAGATTTCTGCGACATCTTCTTCACTGGGCCGCAGGACTGGCTCTTCCCGGCAGTCTCCACGACGCCATTCCAGCGGCATTTACCGACCGGCGAGCAGCAATTCCTCGCTGGCGAACCGCTGCGCGTGGTGCAAAAAAGGCTCGGTAGATTTCCAAATCGCAAATGGATTGTATATTACTCAGGCTGGAATGCAGACCTACAAGCCTTTGAGATTGCCGAATACAAAAATTACAGCACAGGTTGCAAGTTCACTTTTCGTTTATCACCGCAACCGTAGCAAAAAGACGCATTATGAGTTTATCGCAAGTCCAATCTGAACTACGACTTCGGCTAAAACCAGTGCAACGCCAAGAAGACGGCTCGTTCCTCAGCAGCATCACTTTCAGACAGAATTTCTGCGGCTTCGACGGGCATTTCCCAGAAAAACCGATTGTCCCCGCGGTGTGCTTGCTCTCCGCAGCAGAATTGCTGGCCAGCGAAAGTGTCGGCTGCCAATTGCGGCTGGATGAAATTGTCAATATGAAATTCAAAAAGCATCTGGTCCCCGACGACACCGTAACCTTCGCGTTCTCTTTAATTGAAAACATAGGCCAAGAGCATACTTTCTCCTTTACCATCAGCACGCCTGACGGCACCTTAATAGCCAAAATGCGGCTGATTCTGACAACTTAATTATGCGGCGCAAAAAACAATACTTCAAGACTTATCCAGGGGATCCAGCACCAATATGCATCGCCGTCAAACATCGTCTGACGTTCAGCGAAGTAGATGCATTGGCAATCGCCTGGCACGGACATTATCCGAGGTTTTTCGAACTTGCCCACACGGAGTTGATGCGCAAGGTCGGTTTGACTTACGCCGAATATAAGAAATGCGACCTCGGAGCCCCCATAGTGCAATGTCACCTGGATTATTTCGCGCCATTACTGTTGGACGAGGTTTTTACCATCCGCGCTGAATTAAGCTGGAGTGATGGTGCCAGAATTAATGTCAGTTATGAAGTCTGGAAACCTGATGGACAACTTGCTGGCAGCGGCTATACAGTACAGATGTTTTTCAATCTCTATTCCCACGAGCCGTATATCTTCCCACCGCCACTCATAGAAAAAACTTGGCAGCGCTGGAAAAACCGAGAATTCTATGACTGAAGCGAAAATACACATCCTGTTCGCAGACGCGCTCTCTGCCGCTGGAAATGACTGCGCTGCAGCCCAACAGACATTTTTTGCCGGCGCACAGCCGTTTGCCTATCCGGAGCACTTCAACGCCCACGCCAGCAAACACGGCCTCTGCCCTGGACTACAACCACAAGCGGACGAATCGCGAGCTATCACGCTGCTAAACCAGCTGCTGGCCCGCTTGCCCGATCTCCCAACCGACACCGCCATCTTCTTGGCGACCACTGTAGGCGCTATCGATTGCCTGGAACGCGAACACTCTGCCGCGACTCCTGATTGCCCAGGCATACTCGTGGCGGCGACAAAGCAGAAATATCCGCGAAAACAACTGACCTTGGTCTCAGCCGCCTGCGCCTCAGGGCAAATAGCCGCCTCTATGGCGATGCGTACACTGCGCCGAAAACGCTGTCGATACGCACTTGTTCTTGGCTTGGACATCACCAGCGAATTCGTGACTTCTGGTTTCGTCTCCCTAGGCGCAGTCTCGCCGACCATAACTCGCCCCTATGATGACCGCCGCGATGGCTTGCTGCTCGGCGAAGGCGCGGGTGCCTTGCTATTGAGTCTGGAGTCAAGTCACGCCTCCTTGGGCTGCCTGTTAGCAGCCTATGAATCTTGCGATGCGGCCCATATCACTGCTCCGGACCTTTCAGGCGAACAACTGGCGGCGCTCATCAATCTGACTCTGCACGAGGCTAGCATCAGCCCGCACAACATTGGCGGCATTATCGGACACGGAACCGGCACATTGTATAACGACCAATCGGAAATAGCCGCACTTAAAAAAATTTTTGCACAGCATACCTCTGGGCCGCCTTTGGTTTCAATCAAAGGGAATATCGGCCATACAATGGCAGCTTCAGGGCTGTTGCAAATCGTTTACGGCCTCGAATTCCTCCGACGGGCACAAATTCCGCCCCAGGCAGGA
Source organism: uncultured Lentisphaeraceae bacterium (assembly GCA_964619145.1). Classification (GTDB taxonomy): domain Bacteria; phylum Verrucomicrobiota; class Lentisphaeria; order Oligosphaerales; family Oligosphaeraceae; genus JAAZIZ01. The sequence continues at coordinate 7,528 of CAZUCG010000002.1, forward strand.
TTACGGAATCCGGCTCTAGGCGCCGAAAAATTCGTCTCTGGCAAAGCACAGCCGCTGAATACGCCGTATCTGCTTTCTCTGAATATCGGTTTCGGCGGCCTGAATAGCGCGTTGCTTCTGGAGGGACGACGATGATTATCGCTGGCGCCTATTTGAATCTGCAACAAGCACTGATGCTGCAGCAAGAGCCTCTCCACTACAACGGCCTGAGCGAACTAAAGAAAATCATCACCTCAGACCGACAGCGCTTTAGCAGCGGCGATTTGGAAGATTTTCGTCGCGCCAATGATTCTGTGCGTCTCGCCCAACTTGGAGCGTTATTAACTGCCTCTGACAGCCCAGATTGGTCAGCCGACGGCACCGCCTGCATCGGCTGGAATGGCTGCGGCTGCACCCAAGCCAACAAAACCTACTGGGACGATTATCTTGCGTATGGTAGAGAGACAGGCCGGGGCACTTTCTTTGTGCCAACCCTGCCCTCTATTCCGGCTTGTGAAGCAGCCATAACCCTGAAAATACACGGCCCGGTGTGGTATTTTTCCACACCCCAAAACACCCAGCCGCTATTCGCCACCTTGGAGGATCTGCTCGCCTCAACACCTGCCCTCCGGCAAGTGCTGATAGCCGAAATTTACTCAGAAACGGCCTGTTTGTTGCTCTGGCAACCAGGTGGCTCTGAGCCAGACTGCCAGACTTTGAAAGATTTGTTTTTTCAGCGCAAAAACGAAAAGATATTATGAAATTAAAACTGATTTATCCCAAATGGCCCAAACTGCCCAATCAACCCAAATTCAACCTACCGCCAATGGGGCCAGTTTCGTTCGCAGCAACTCTGCCGGAAGATGTCGAAGTCGATTTTTGTGATGAGAATGTCGAGCCGCTCGACTTCAAGACCTCTTATGACCTCTATGCGATATCAGTTATGCTCACTTGTCAGACTCCACGGGCATACCAGATTGCTGATGAACTCCGAGCCGCTGGTAAGACAGTCTTGCTGGGTGGCATCGCCATTATGCTCCATCAAGAAGAAGCCGCACTGCACGCGGACTGTATTTTTCTCGGCGAATGCGAGGGCCGCACTGAAGGAATGCTGCGTGATTTCGCCGTTGGCAAACTGAAGCGAGTCTATAATTATTTAGGCGACTTCCCTGATACTGCTTTGATTGGTCCGGCCAGGCGTGATATCTTAAAGCGCGAGCTGTATAACTACCGTGGCGTGCAGATGGTCGATCTGGTGCACGCTTCGCGAGGTTGCCGGTTCAATTGCTTCCCCTGCTGCACACCATACTTGGGTGGACGCAAATTCCGCCCGCGCCCAATCGACAAGGTCATCGAAGAAATGGCCGGCATCCCCAATAACCGGCTGTTTATCGTGGACAACTCCCTGGCCCAGGACGACCAATGGGAAAAAGACTTATTCCGAGCAATGGCACCATTGGGCAAAAAATGGGTCTCGCACCCAATCAAAGACGATGCAGAAATCCTGAACTTAGCCCAAGCCGCCGGTGCCTGGTACGTATATCAGGCCATTATCGACACTTCAGATTTCATCCGGGCAAGAGTCCAACGCTATAAGGACCACGGCATCGGCGTGGAAGGCACCATCATCTTGGGCACCGATGACCAATCTCTCGATGATATCAAACGGATGGTCGATTTCCTCTTGCAAATCGACTTGGACTTGGCCGAATTTACCGTCCTGACGCCATTCCCGCATTCAGCTATTTGCACTGACTTGCAGCAGCAAGGTCGGATTTTGCATCAAGACTGGAGCAAATACACGGCCGGCGAAGTCGTCTTCAAGCCTGCCAAGATGACGGTTGATGAATTGCAATGGGCTTATCAGTACGCCTGGGATACTTTCTACCAAGAAGAATCGAAAGAATTCAAAATGGCAAAGCTGTACTTGGACGTCTTGAAAAAAGAAAAAGCCTCGTTGACTGAATCTTTGCATCCTAGCAACGTCAAATGGGGACAGTGATATGAAGATTCTTATTTCTGCAGCTAACTTCTGCAATGAACCGCTGCCAGTCTATCCCCTGGGAATGAGCGTCATCGCTGCAGTCCTGACTGAAGCCGGACATATAGTTTGCCAGTTCGACCCGCAACTATATGACGCTAACAGATACCCCGCCGAAATAGAAAAAATCTATCGCGAATTTCAGCCGGAATTAGTCTGCATCAGTATCAGAAATATTGATGTGGCCGATAGTCAAGCTACCAATAATGACCTCTTCCAGGCTATCTGCGCAGTCATCAATAACTGGCAGAAAATTTTTCCTGGGCCGATCATCCTCGGCGGCTCTGGCTTCTCGATGAACCCCGAGGCCGTCCTGCGACACTCCGGCGCGGATTATGGCGTTGCCGGCGAAGGCGAAAGCGCGATTCTAGAGCTGGTCGCCGCTCTAGCCAACGGCAATCCGCCGCCGAAAGGCAGCATTATCCGCAAAAATGCCGCGAGTATCTCTGGCGCCAGCTATTCCCGCAGCATAGCGACCTATTACAACAATGAGACCCACAACCTGCCGATACAGACCAAGCGCGGCTGCCCATTCCATTGCGTCTATTGCACCTACCCAAGCTTGGAAGGACATACTTTGCGACTCCGACCGGTAGAGGAGGTATTGCAAGACGTCGCCTTCGTCAAAGATAATTATCCCGATGCGATGCTCTATTTCACTGATTCGATCTTCAATGACCCCAGCCGCCATTATGAAAAAATTCTCCGGGCGATGGTCTCGGCTGGCCTGGTTATGCCCTGGACTGGTTTTATCACGCCTTATGCCTTAAGTGCGGAAGGCATTGACCTAATGGCAGCTTCGGGTTTGATCTGCGCTGATCTCGGCGTCGATGGGACCACCGACACGACCTTAGCCGGCTTTGGCAAGAGCTTCACCTTCCAGCAAGCAAAAGAATGTTGTGAATTGCTGCTAGAGCGCAACATTGGCGTCAATGCCAATGCGATGTTCGGCGGTCCCGGAGAAACGTGGGAGACTGTGCAGGAAGGAATCCGCAATATGCTGAGCCTGGCGCCAGTCTATTCCATCATTTTCTCCGGTATTCGTCTTCTCAGCGGCGCGCCGCTGCTTGAGACGGCCCAGCAACAGGGCGTCATTGGCGCAGAATGGGATGACACCAAGCCGCTGTATTACTACGCGCCTGGAATTGAAGCAGACAGACTGCACCAAATGCTGCTCGCTGGCTTCAAAGACAGTCAGCATTGTGTGTATCCACCCGCCAGCAGAAGCGACGACTTCCGGATGCTGCATAAATACGGCTACGCCAAGCTCAAGGCCTTGGGGCTGGGACATTCCCGCAGGAGAAAATAAGCAGATGGATATCGCTTGCGTCATCCCCGTTTACAATAACGCCTTGACAGTATTGGCAGTGGCGGCAGGCTGCAAAAAACACCTCCCCCAAGTCATTATTGTTGATGACGGCAGCAGCGACTTGCCGGAAGATTTTGCCGCGAAGGTGCAGGCCCTAGGCGTGGAATTGCTCAGGCACGCTACCAACCAAGGCAAAGGCGCTGCCATCAAAACCGCCTTGGCCCACCTCAGCAGTCAGCAAACCGACTACTTGATAACCATCGATGCAGATGGGCAACATCTGCCGGCTGACCTGCCGGCCTTTCTAGAAACACTAGCCCGTGACGGCCAGGCGGGCGACCTGCTGTTAGTCGGAGTGCGGGATTTCAATGCCTTGAATGTCCCGCAGGCCAGCAAATTTGGCCGGAAATTCTCCAATTTTTGGATTAAGTTAGAGACTGGTGTCGATTGCAGCGACACCCAGAGCGGTTTCAGGGCCTACCCTGTAAAGGCTTTGAAGCGCCTGCAGTTGCATTGCAGGCGCTACAATTTCGAGATCGAAGTGCTAGTACGCTGCCTCTGGGGCGGCGTACGCATCGGCGAAATACCCATCCAGGTCATCTATGAGCCGCCCGGCAAACGCATTTCGCATTTCCGGCCTTTTCTCGATAACCTGCGGTTATCAATACTGCATACGTGCCTGGTGACCCGCAGATTAATTTTCCTGCCTCGCAGACGTATTGTGGACACACCGCCACAAAAAACATACCCGTCTTGCTGGAAAGAACCAAGACAATTTTTTCTTTTTCTCTTGCGGGAGAATGCCACTCCGGGCTTGCTGGGCATTTCGGCTGGCGTTAGTACCTTCCTGGCCATTCTGCCCTTGGTATTCTGCCATATCCTGATAATCCTGTACTTCTCTATCCGACTGCGACTGAATAAAATTATGGCACTGACTATCCAAAATTTATTTATGCCGCCTCTCACACCTTTCTTATGCATCCAATTGGGGTATTATTTGCGTTCTGGCACTTTTCTGCGCGAAGTAAGTATGCAAACTGTCGTTTACGAACTCCATCTGCGCTTCTGGGAATGGCTGCTCGGCAGCTTGGTCATCGCACCAATAGCCGCAGTCATAGTCGGCTTCTCCGTCTATGCCATCGCTAACTGCTTAAATAGCGGCGGGAGGAAAACTGAGAATGCCAGCTGAGCCTAAAAATCTTAGTGACACTAGGGGGAACACCCTCGGCATTTGCTTCTTCCGGCTAATGCTGAAAACCCTAGGACCAGCTTGCGCCTGCTATTTCGTCTGGTTAGTCGCCTTCTTTTACTCAATCTTCGACCAGCAAGCCCGTAAAGCCGCCAGGGCATATCTCTGCAGCCGTTTCCCAGCCGCAAAAGGCATTATACTGTGGTGGCATTTTTACCGGCTGATCGTTTCTCAAGGCCAAGTAATGATCTTGGCGCATTGGTTGCGCAGCGGACACCAAGTCCCGATCAACGAAGAACACCCCGAACGACTTAGAGAGCTGCTGCTGAAAAAAAATCGCGGCCTGATCTTGTTAATCAGCCATATCGGTTGCTGGCAAGCCGCGCTGACTTATTTGGAAATCTACCAGCGGCCAGTGAATCTGCTGATACAGGCGAACGCCAATGCCAATATCGCCAAAATGTTCGCCGGGCAGCATTTTAACATCGTAGATAATGACAGCCCATTCGGAGGGCTGCTAGAATGCATCGCCGCCATTGAACGCGGCGAAATCGTCTGCATTATGGGCGACCGACAAGCAGGCGAGAGAGAGAGTGCCATTAAGATGTCGTTCCTAGGGCGACAAATTATGATCCCGCTATCACCTTGGCTGCTGGCCGCGCGTTGCCATTGCGCCATTATACCAGTCTTCACTATGATGCGAGGACTGGCCAAAAGCATAGACTTCTATTTTGCTGAACCAATGCTCATCAATTATGACCTGCCACATAAGCCGCCAACCAGCACTTTCGTACCTTTTGTCAGAAAATATGCCGCTGAAATGGAAAGAATTTCCACTTCTTTCCCATATCAAATATTTCATTATGATACTTCTTTTAGTAGAAAAAAATACCCAGGAGACGGAAAATGACTGATGCGACCTTAAAGTTCAGAAATGAATTCAAACAGAAGTTGATCGTCTGGCTACAGTTAGAAGACAAGCAACCCGAGGACATCAAAGACGAGGAAGCGCTTTTTGGCACCGGCCTCAATTTAGATTCCCTCGACGCGGTAGAAATCGTTATCGCCCTCAAACGCGAATACAATATCCCGCAAAATGCCGTCGATCAGAACCGCGAAATCTTCACAACTTTTGCCACGCTGAGTGACTTCGTGCAGAACTACCAGCAAAACCACAAATAAGCGCAACTCCGGCGCAGTCGAATAGATTATGCATAACCATAACACCGCCTACGTTAGCGGCCGAGGTATGATTTCCGTCTTGGGCAAAGATATCGCCGAGACCGCAGTCGCCTTAGATGCCGACCAGCCCAGACTCCCGGCAGTGCCTAGGAAAGTAGAGACAGCGCTGCAACTACCGGTGTTCGAAATCCAGGATTTAGAACCGGAACCGGGCATCCCGGGTGGCTTCAGCTTGCAAATGCTGCGCTGCGCGCTCGCGGAGGCGCTGGCAGAGGCCCAGCTCAACCTACGCGACCTCGCCAAACTGCGAGTTGGAGTATGCATCGGCACCACTGTGGCTTGTCAGCTGAATAACATCCCCTTCTATGCAATTTTACGCACTGGCAACACACCACCGGCCCAGCCATTCTGCGACTATATCGCCGGCAACCCGGCCGAATGGATCCGCCAGGAGTTCGCTCTGAATGGCCCCGCGCTCACGGTTTCTAATGCCTGTTCCTCCGGCGCAGATGCCATCGGTATCGCAATGCTGTGGATTCGTCAAGGACTCTGCGACTTGGTAATCACCGGCGGCACGGATGAAATCAATAAGGTCCCATTAGATGGCTTCAATGCACTCGGAGTCTGCTCAGCAACCCCCTGCCGCCCATTCGATGCCGAGCGCAGCGGGCTCAATCTCGGAGAAGCTGCCGGAATTATCATCCTGTCTGCCCAAAAAACAGCAAAATCTTCTCTGCCCTTCGCTATTGCTGGCTATGGCAATAGTAGCGATGCTTTTCATATCACTCAACCCGATCCTGAAGGCAAGGGCCTGGAACGGGCAATCAGAATCAGCTTGCGAAACGCCGGCCCCATTGGGCCCGAGAAGATCGCCTTTACCAACGCTCACGGTACCGGTACAGTTGTCAATGACCGGGTGGAAACCATCGTCTTCAGTAGAATTTTCCAGGACCAAGCGCGCTTTATGTCAACCAAGGCTTTAACTGGCCATACTCTCGGGGCTGCCGGCGCCATCGAATGTATTCTTTCGATGATTATGCTCGAGCGACAATCCGTCCCAGCAAGTTCGCGTTTCGAGAACCTGGCCGTTGATATGCCTATCGCCCCACTCACCAGCACTACGACGGTCAAGAACGCCGAATATGCACTCTCGACCTCGCTGGCCTTCGGCGGCTCTAACAGCGCCCTGGTGATCAGGAGACTATGACAATGAATACACTCTACCTCAAAAATTGCCGTATCTTCAGTAATTTCACTGTCGCGTTAACTGAGGCTGAGATTAAGAAAGTCAAAGCCACCTGCTCGTTGCGACGGGCTGACCGCTTCACTGCTCTAGCCGCGACTGCAGTGCGAGGTGCCGCTGGCGCTCCCTTCCCCGAGTCTTTCCCTACCGATATCGGGCTAATCACAGTTAGTGCGTTTGGACCGCATAAGACGGTCTTTGCCACCCTCGACGATATCCTGGATTACCCGGAGGATATGATCTTGCCGGTGCGCTTCTCGCACTCAGTGCACAATGCCGCCGCAGCATACCTGGGCACTATCCTGCAAATTACTGGCCCGACTTTCGCAGTCACCGGCTTTGTCTCGCCGTTGTTTGAAGCGCTGCAGCTGGCGAATACCCTACTGCTGGCAAAAATGTGCCCGCAAGTGCTGCTAATCGGCATTGAGGAGCGCGGACTGCTGACCGCCGTCGCTCCCCAGCTGGACCCAGCACGTTTCCCGCTGGAGCCAGAAGAAATCATCTGCGCGATGCTGCTGACAGCGGAGCAAGAGCCCGATTGCCGCGAGTTGCGGTTGGAGAGAAATGCCGGGACGAACACCCGCCCAGCTGCCTGCTCCCTAGGACTGCCACTGGAGACAATCCAGCAACTCGCACAACCAGGAGAGAGAGAGCCACTCGTAATCTTTCCAGCGACAGAAATTTGAATCTAGAGGGGAATATTTTAAACTTGGGTTGTTAAATCTTAAACAGGGTGTTTAGTAAACAATGTTTCTAGCACTTCTTTTTTTCACTAGCTCGACAAACCAGAAGGAGCTCAAAATGACAAAACATTACTTCGCCATTTTTTCTCTCGCCTGCACTTTTGCCTTGTTGTGCGGTTGTGCTAGCCGTAACGCGCAAAGCGCGACTTCGGCCAGCCTGAAAGCAACCGCGATGCCCCCGCCGCTCCAGAACCGGGTCAGAGTGTGTTCGCTCAACACGAATTTCAGCAAACAAGCAGAACTCAAAGAATATGTGCTCGACGTCAGCAAAGTGCCGGAAGTGTATCAAAATGAAATCAAATATTACACTATCAATGCGCTAAATTACGTCGGTCTGAAAGTAACCAGCAACAGCGAGCTCGTCATTGCCGCCGAACTCACTGACAGCCACCTGGATGTCATTCCCCTAAATCCTCGTCGAGAACGTAAAACAGTGAACTATCAACTCACGGCAACCGAGAAAGGTAACCGGATATGGACTATCAGCACGGGCTGCAGTGGCAGGGCCTCTGAAATCAGCAACTACTGGTTCCCAGGCTTGGTCGCCGCTTTCTTGCCTTATTTCGGAGAAAACCGCAGCAGACCAATCGCCATTGGCAAATATCCACTGTACTTGAATGCAGTCTACGCAGCACCAGAAAAGTAAATCCCCCAGCCTATCTAAGGCACTGGTCTAAGGATTAATATGCCCCAAAAAACCACACCCGCACCTTCAGCCTTGATTATTGGCGGTTGCAAAGGCATTGGCCGAGCCATCGCAGTCAGACTAGCACACGATGGCTTCAATATCATTGCCACCAGCCGTAAGACAGGAATAGATGCCGAGGAGACAGAAAAACTCGTCCGCCAAACAGGACGGGATTTTACCTTGCTGCTCATCGATGTCTGTAATCGTGAAGTGAGTAAGAATTCTTTCTTGCCATTCCTGGAAGGCGATGCGCTGCCAGAGATTGTCGTTTACAACGCCGGCATTAACAAAGATAACCTCTTTGTCTTTATGGACCCAGATGAGTGGCAGAAAGTTATCAGAACCAACCTTGACGGCTTCTACAATACTGTGCAGCCGTTTGTGTTCGGGATGCTCGCCAGAAAGCGCGGACGCATCATCGTCATCAGTTCTGCCTCTGGTCAAGCTGGTCAGGCTGGACAAGTCAATTATTCCGCCTCTAAGGCCGCCCTGATTGGCGCAGTCAAAGCCCTGGCCCGTGAAATTGGCCGCAAGGGCATTCTGGTCAATGTCGTCTCTCCAGGTGTTATTGACACGGCTATGACCGAGAACCTGCCCTTGGAACGCATTCTCCCGCTGATTCCTCTCAACCGCGTCGGCGCGGTAGCAGAGGTAGCTGGGGCAGTGAGCTTCCTGGCCGGACCAGACAGCAGCTATATCCACGGCCAAGTTCTCGCCGTCAATGGCGGCTTGATTATCTAAAAATATACCGCGCTATGCCATTAACTTCGCAAAAAGAAACTCTCGTGGTCGGCTCTGGTGCTTCTGGGCTTACTATCGCTCTCCTGCTGGCAAAAGCAGGACGGAAAGTATCTCTGCTTGAAAAGCAGAGAAGCATCGGCGGATATCTCCGCCGATTTGCCAGAAAAGGCCTGCGCTTTGATACTGGTTTCCATTTCACGGGAGGATTCGAGGATACCCTGCCCCAAATTCTCCAGGTCCTTAATCTCAAACGCGATATCGCCGAAACACCACTACCGGCAAAAATATACCTGCAAGAGACAGGCAGGGCCTTGGCATTGCCAAATACGGGCTGCGAAGACCTCGCCGAATACCTAGCGGCAATATTTCCGCGCGATGCCGACGCCATCCGGCGCTATTACCAGCTCGAGCGGCAAATCGTCGCCGACACGCCGATCTTCGACCTGAAAAACACGGCGCAGCTGCTCGCACCACAGTTTTCCCTTAATGACACCATCACTCTGCAAGAATATTTCCAACGCCAACGTTTTTCTTCACCGGAAGTCGAAACCGTCTTAGGCGTTATGTCTTTCTGCCACGGCACACCACCGGAAAAAATACCGTTCGCCCAGCACTGCCGGGTGAGCTGCGGTCTGAATAACCACCTGGCCAGAGTCAAATATGGCGGCGATGCATTTATCAATGGCTTCAAACGAGAGTTGAAGCAATACGGCGTAACTATCCGCACGAACACCAGCATCGTCAAAATGCTGCGCTTCTCGACGGAGCAACATTGTCAAGAAGTCCTGCTCAGCAACGGCGAAAACCTCCAGGTCGAAGACATCTTCTTCGCGGTGCACCCAGAGGCATATCTAGCGCTATTCCCAGAGAAGTTGCTTTCCACCAGCATCCGCCGGCGATTCGGCAAATACCAGGACACCTGCAGTTTCTTCTCCATTTATGCAGCCTTGGCTGACGACCTCAGCGTCGAACAGGAATTATTGCATTTCATCAGCAAGAACAACCTCAACGAGTTATTGGCTCCCGGGAGTAATGCCTACGGGACCGGAATGGTAACTACCCTGGAGGCAGATGGCAAAGGTGTCGAACATAAAACTTTCACTGCTTTCAGAAATATGTACGTCTCCGAAGTCGTCGCTCAATGTGGCCAAGATGTCCTGGTAAATCCCAGAAATCAGCAATATCTGGCTTTCAAACGCAGAATCAGCAATGAAATATATGACGATATCCTCAAGGTCTATCCGCAATACGCGAATAAGCTAAGCATTCTGGCGTCTGCCTCGCCCTTGACTTGCCTGAATTATTCTCCACCACGAGGCAGTGCTTACGGCGTAAAAATCAAAATTGGTGAATCACGTCTGGCGGGAAGATTACCGATCCCGAACTGCTATGCCTTAGGCCATCACGCCATAATGCCGGGAGTCTTAGGCTGTCTGCTGGGGGCATTTATCACCTTCCGACAAGCAGTAGGCGCGGATAGATACAAGGCGCTGATCAAACAAACGCTCTGAGTAATGAGCACCGACAAATCACGGCGGTGTCGTTTGCCCTACCGGGTTGATAGCGCCAAAGATATCGTAAAGCCGGCTAAAATCCGCATCCAGCCGATTATAATTCATCTTTCTGTTCAGCACTGTTGGTCCTGGCCTTGACAGCAGTCCGTTCTGTGCCCGGTTCATTCCATTATGCTGTCGGCACTGGTGCAGTATGGTCCACTTCTAAGCGCAAAACCGCCTGAGGAGAGAGCAGCCGTCCGGCCAGGATGTCCTCTTCGCGGAAGCGCGCCAGCTGGATATATCCGCCCTGATAGCGCGCAAAGTCATAGATAATATAAATTCTTCCGTCGGCTGAATACACTCCGTCAGGATAAGAGACGCCGGCGCGTTCATCCAGCAACAATTGCCAGGGCCAAGTCTGGCCATCATCTTCGGAGAGGTAGGCTGTCAGGCGTTCCCGATTACGAGGATTCTCCGGGGACGGATCGTGATACACCAGCAATAGGCGACTGGAAGACAGACGCTGGCAAAAGAAACGGCTGCTAGGACCGCTAGGCAAAGAGCGTGACAACGCCGGGGCGGTCCAGGTCCGCCCCTGGTCATACGAGAATGCCTCTGCAATGCCCGCCTGTACCCGCAACAATGCCTGCAAAGTGCCGTCTTGCTTTTCCAAGAACAGATGTTCATCGAAGCTTGAGCCACCGGGGATATGGCGTAAATCGATACGGCCGCGGGTATGGAAGCTACGACCTTGGTCTTCCGAGACCACGATGCTGGCACCCGGCACAATCTCCAGTGATGGATGGCGGCGATATTGCCGGCCGGTCCATAGCGACACGGGCAAGCACCAAGTGCCATCGCGCAGTACGCTGGGTTTGTTCATCATTATGCCGTGCGAAATTCGTTCCGACGCGCTGAAGCGGAATTGATCTGGCGGTTCTTCTGGATTTTCCAAGCTAGAATGCCATACTCCGCCCAAGCCATCGTAGATTTTGCGGCTGCTTTTGCTCAGCGGCTCGGCGCAACTCTGGCTCCAGAACCAGTGTATTTTTCCGGTCGGGTCAAGCCAGAGGGTAGAATCGAAGGCCCGCACCAGCGAGTGCGACGGATCAACCACGGCGACTGGAGCGCTCCAGCTGTCGCCATCGTCGTCGCTAATCTGCAGCAGGGTATAATTCTCCTCGCATTCGCCTACTCCGCCGGCGTACCAGGTCGCAAACAACCGCCCTGCTGGGCTGCGCCCGATGCTGGGGATACCCTGGAATGTGCGTTGCGAGCGAGCGTGTTTGGCGGCCGGCTTGGTCACCAGCACGGGTTCGAGGCTCTGATAGGTAAAATTCATCTTTGCACCTGTAGGAATCCTGATTTCGCCTAAACAAGGGAACACTTTAATGCCTGGGGGCAGCAGACTTTTTCTTAACCACGATTACCGGACATTCAGCCAAATCCATAATCAACTGTCGTTCTACTGATGAGGCGTCTTTTTGCTTAATTTCATTTTTCCAGCCGCCAATAATAATAACCTCGACCTGCAATTCGCTCGCGATATGCAAGATCGACTGGTGGAATCGCCCGGAACACAGATGTGACTTGATGAGTACACCGGCCTCTTTGCCTTGCGCCTCCACGCTGGCCAGATAACGCCGGCCTTTATTTTCCAAATCGTGCTCGAGTTCTTCCCGCTCATCCTCGACGAAGATATGCATTTGCAGCAAATAATCGAGGGTAGCAGTATCGACAATATAGGCGGCCACCAGCTCACAGCCCGTCTGGCGGGCAAATTTGATGGCAAATTCGGTGGCCTGCATAGACGGTTGGGAACCATCAACTACCAGCAAGGCCTTGTGAATAAAGACGAAGGCCTCCAGACTCTCCTTTGCGTCGTCGCCGTTATTCTCTACTGGGATGTTTTGTTTTTTACCAAAAAACATCTTGCCTTCCTTGTGTTTTAGTGCGAGAATTCTAGTCTTCGTTTTCCGAGGCGAGGTTCTTCTTGACCATCTTCATAGTAAAAAAGGAGTCTAGCTCCTTGCTTTCCAGAACCTCAGCGATATAACGCAGCGTGTCCTTAAAATCAGGAATAAAGATATGTTCCAGAGCGTTAACCCGACGCTGGGCTTTCTTTAATTCCCTAGCTAAGAGGATAATGGCATTCTCAAATTCCGCGACTTGGGCGATGATCTCCAGCAACTTCAGAAAATCCATCATCGTCTGGTCAATCAGTGAATCGGTGCCCACAAAACCGTACTGCGAATGGAACTGCCCGTGCTTGACGCTGATTACTGGCGTGCGCACACCAGCCGTCAAGCGTTGTTCGGTGGTGATCTTATGCTTGTAGTAGATGCCACTGGCGATATTGCGGGCGTGGGCGTAGCCATTATGGGCGATGGCCATACGCAAGGTGGCGTAGGCAGTAGTGCGGCGTTGGTGCAAGTCCACCTGGATAGTTCTGATCCGGTTCAACAGCCGCATCAACTCCATTACCAGAATCTCCCGTTTTTGTTCCAATAGGGTAAAACCCTCGGTGGCCATCTCTAGGTCCCGCTTGAGGTTCATCTGGTTGCTTTTGGTGGGTGCGATATTTATCCGGCTCATAAGACTATTCCTGGAAGTACGCAGTAAAAATTGCTAATACTGGCAATCCTAGCCCGTTACGGCAAGGTAGAAGACACATTCTGGTCAAAATGCTGTTTTAATTCCTCTTCGGAGACGCGCAGTAGTTCCGAACGAGGCAGGATGCGCAATGCCTCCCAGCCTAACTCCAGACTCTGCTCGATACTGCGATTTTCAAATTCGCCCTGAGAGACGACTTTGTGCTCAAATTCCTCGCCAAATTTCATATACAACTTATCGACGGGGCTGAGTTCTTCCTCGCCGATAACAGAAGACAGCGAACGGATATCTTTGACTTTCGAGTAAGCGGCGAACAACTGCGAGGCGACGTGCGGATGATCGGCGCGAGTCTGCCCTTCGCCAATGCCGTCTTTCATCAAGCGAGACAGCGACGGCAGGCCGGCTACCGGGGGATACACACCACGCTGGAACATCTCTCGGTCTAACACGATTTGCCCTTCAGTAATATAACCGGTCAAATCGGGAATCGGGTGTGAGATATCATCACTCGGCATAGTCAAAATCGGCAT
>CAZUCG010000003.1:0-19396 GCA_964619145.1 uncultured Lentisphaeraceae bacterium
AGTAGGTCGTGGGTTCGAGACCCGCCCGGGCTACCAATATTAAGCCGATTAGCTCAAGGAGTTAAGCGGCTTTTGTTGTTTTTAGTCAGTCATATTCTTTGGTTTTGTGGTCGATATTCAGAGTTTTGGTTCTAGGACTGTAACGCTGGCATTTTCCCGTCGGTCGGCGGCTGCGTGTCGGAAAGTCGCCATATGTGGGCTGGCCAGATGTGCGCTCAAGTGCTCTGGACTTTCCCAAGTTTCAAGGATAGTCAAGGCTTGTGGGTTGGCAGCCGCGCCGATATCAGCAGCGGCATCGAGGCAGATTTCGTAGCGGATGCAGCCCTCTTCGGCGCGCACGGTCGGCAGCAATTCCTTTAACAGCTCCAGAAAGGACTCCATCTGTCCTGATTTAATTTCCATTCTAGCAATAACGTGGATCATAGTTTTCCCTTTGTGGTTGGTTGACACCTTGATGCTCGGAGCAAGCAAATGCTCTGAGCGGTAATAGCCGGTGAGTTATTTTCGGCATTGGTGCGTCTCGGGCAGTCGGTTGGTGCTTTCACTCTGCTTGCAGAGACTCAGCTAATCCGGCCGCCGAAAACAGTAATTTTTCGGGGTCTAGCAGGGCTGGTTTTTCTTGCCGGTTTTTGCTGTCCGGCTTCAGTAATCGTTCTTCTAATTCTGCTGACAGTTTGGTTTTCCAGAAGATATTATCCTGGAAATCGGGCTGTTCGGGGTCCTTCCCTAGCAGCAGGTTTTTGTGTTGTAGGAAGATTGACTGGCGGAAGCTGGCTCCGGCTGATTGGCTGGCATTTATCGCCCCGATGCGGCTGCGGAAGAAGATACAGCCGACGAAGAGATTGGTCGCAGCAGCCGATTCCAGCCGCACTGCGACAGATTGCGAATCAGTGACCAGCAGATTTTGCAACAGGTTATCTTTATTATCATTACCGTGTATATAGACGCCGATGGTCTGGTTATGCAAATTCAGATAACTGAAGAGGTTCTCTTTGGCGCCATAGCCCAGGCGTAGCGCACTGGTGCCGCCGTAAAAAAAGCAATCTCGCACTTGGCAGCGTTGGGCGGCGTATAGCTGTAGCAGGTGGGTACTTTTCGGGCCGGCCCAGAATGTCGAGTAGCGCACCTGGACCTGTTTGGCGTGGTATAGATGCAAAGCTATGCCTTGGCTATCCTGAAACAGACAATGCTCGACTTGACCACCGGCATAAAGATATTCGATGGCGGCACAGCGGATAAAGTGGCAGCCCTGCAGAAATAGCGTCCCCCGGGTTATTTGCAGGAAAAGATTGTAGCGGCTGCCGCCTGGGCTAAAATTCTGGAATTGGCAGTAGTTAAACTGCATCTCTCCTTCGCCCTGGATAGCGACACCCGGCGCTTTGCCTTCTTCGGCTAGGAAGGTAACGTCATTGGCAATCAATTTGCCTTGGCATTGGAGGCTGCCCTGCCCCTGAAAAATCACTCTACTGCCAGCTTTGATGCGCAATGTCTTGCGTGGTGCGAGGGTAATTTTTTCACTGATGACGATAGGGCCGCTCCAAGTAGTATCGACATTCAGAGTCTGCTGGGCCGGCAGTGCGAATGACAGCAGGCAAAGACTGGCAAGCAACAATATGGCGGCAGAATTATTCACGGACTAATTTAACTCCTGTTACCCACTCTACTGCCCCTTGGGCAAAAATAGCGTTGGCGCCGGTCAGTTTGGTATCGGAGTCATCGGGCAGGATATTGACATTGCCATCAAAAAGGACCTTGCCAGCGCCGGCTTGACCAGCGACCAGCACCGGGTCGCCATCGGGGTCTTCTACCACTACCACGCCCTCGGGGCCAAGTTCTGGTGACAGGTGGTCGTAATAGCTGTGTTCCAACTCCGTGCCCGGCGGCAACGAGGTGGCGACGGCGTGCCGGAGCTTAACTATCAGCTTGCGACTCTCCTTATATTTGCCAATGCCGGGAGAAATTTCCGGGAACGGGGTCATTTTTCCCCACGGCGCTCTAGTATAGCCGCAGAGGTCGTGCTGGAACACCACGCCGCCGCCGCCCTTTTCCACGTAGTCTTTCAGCTGTCCGAAGACATCTGCTTTATTGATGCTACGGGTCTGCATCAAGAAGATGCAATCAAACTGCACCAGATTGCTCAAGGACAATGAGTCGATCAATTCGGCTTGCAGGTTTTTGAAGTCGGCGAAGAACTCCAATGTCCCTTTGGCGCCATAACCTTTGAAGATGCCTACTTTGACGATAGGTCCGACGCGACGCGGCCGCAGTACAATGGCTGCGGTCGCCATTTCTTCCTCGAGCATCGCTTTGACCACTGGCGGCGTAGAGACGATGCCGTGCATCGAATTGCGGGCCGGCTTCGTCAAGGAGAATGGATTGACATCTGGCAGTCCCTTGACCTCGGCGACCATTTTTTCCACTAAGGCAAGGTCTAGTTGGTATTGCTGCATTGCGGCCTGGAGGATAGTCATTGCCTGCTGGTTATCGCCTTGTTTACAGGCCTCGCGGGCCTGATAGCAAGCCAGCCGTGCTTTGGCGATCAGGTGCCAGACTGGCAAGCGGCGATAGTAATACACGAGTTTTTCCTGCCGTGTATGCTCCAGCTGCTGTATCAGTGGCAGGGCTTTCTGCAGCGGTTCCAAAGCGGTTGCAGTAGCCTCGACTTGGTACTGCATCCGCTCGACCGAGTCATCGAGTTTCAATCTAGGGTTATTCTCATTAGCCTGTTGATTTTCCGGGTCGGTATCCGCCAACGGCGTCAGGCGGTGTTTATTAATCAGGTACATACCATAGCCAGGGTCGTCGATATACATCGGTTGGATGCCGGTATTAAAGAGCGGCACCAGCAAATTCCCGAGTTCCCGGCCATATAGTGCGCGACTGGCGCGCGGCACCCAGGTCTGCATAATTTCGGCTGGGCGGTAGAAATCTGTTTCGGCGTCGAAGTACAGTTTGTCATTCAAATCACTGGCCCCTGGGGCAGCGACATTCCAGGTAAATTCGCCAGTGCAGATAGGATTCAGCCAGCTGGCGCAGCCGAGGCTGCTATTGCCGCCATTCAAGGTGTACACATCTTGGGGATTGCCGTAGTAATTGGTTTTAGCGATGCGGTGCCAGGTGCCGAAGATGCCGGTAGAAATAAAGCTATGGGTATATAGCCAGATTGGTCGTCCCTGCCAGCTTTGGCGATAGAGGTCCATATAGTGTTTATTCGCCATCCAAGTCATCGGGATCCAGGAGGGGTCCACGGCCTTGTTCATTTTTTCCCAGTAATCGATGCTATTCTGCCGCCACAATTCCTGGCTGATTTTTCCGCCCCACTGTTCATAATCGGCATAATACGGCGAATAAGGATAGAAGGGCGCGCTTAGGATCAATTCAGGATAGAGTTGGTTGCGTTCTTTGGCCCAGATATTGAAGATATTGGCACTGGCCTTCCAGCGTTCGTCATCTTTCCAGAGGCGTTTAGCCGTCTCGCCGCGTTTCATCCATAGTTCGGGGTCGTAGATAGCACCGCCGTCAATGGGATGCAGGAAAAGCATCCGAAAACCAGTATCGCGACAGAACTCGACCACCCGTTTAGCGCGGGCGGCATTCAGGTCATCGCGAGTCCAACTGTAGTAAGAATTCTTATGCTGATAATCATCGAGTTCCTTGATCAGCTCAGCATCTCGGGGTGCGAGTGCGACTGCGGTGGTGCGGCGGAAGAAGGGATAGAATCCGCGTTCGGCGGCGTACTGATTGGAAGTCTGCAGGTACTTCTTTTCTTCCTCGCTGTAATTCCGCAGGTCTTCATCCATATAGAAATTAACGTGCAGGATATTCAGTTTGAAACGGGCCCAGATATCGAGCAGCTGTTTTTGTTTTTCCAGGTCTGCCGCACTGCGGGCAGGTCGGAAGCCTACTTGCGAGCGATAGTAAAAATCCGGCCAGTCACGGATCTCTACCGCCGGCACCTTTATGGCGCCAGGC
Source organism: uncultured Lentisphaeraceae bacterium (assembly GCA_964619145.1). Lineage (GTDB taxonomy): Bacteria > Verrucomicrobiota > Lentisphaeria > Oligosphaerales > Oligosphaeraceae > JAAZIZ01. The sequence continues at coordinate 3,973 of CAZUCG010000003.1, forward strand.
TGGCCGTCGAGCATCTGCCGGAAGGTATAGGCGCCATACAGCGCACCAATAGGATCGCTGCCGACCAGCACGGCAAAATTCTCGTCGATGTGAATGCGATATCCCTGCGGGCCGGGATCGGCGGCGGCGCTGATGCGGCTTTTAATAGCCACGGGCAATTTTTGCTGCTCGAATTCGGTAATCGTCAGTAAGTAAATTCCCGGTTGAGCAGCAGTGGGCAATGGCAGGATGCTGCCGGGGGTACCCTGCAAAGCACGAATCGCGGCGACGATTTCTTCGGCTCCGATTTGGCATTGGCGGTGCTCAGCGAGGTAGATGTTTTTGCCCTCTGGGGCAAAAAATCCGGCCTGGAACTGGCATTCGCGCGGTGCGGGCACGACGTCCAGCGGTAATTCCGCGGCCAGCATCAGCGTTGTCGTCAGGATGCTCAAGAGGCAGAGTGAACGCAGCTTCATTAGGATACTCCCGATAGATTAAGTTTGCGCTATGATTAGATTTCAGCCGAAAAGTCAAGTGCTATTTTTACCACGGAACACTTGGGGTGGACTGCCTTGCTGTGAACTAGTGACAGAAAACTTTTGGCTAGGTTATAATTTAGTTCAGAAAGAACCAATTAGTTTTATTTGTAGTTGGGGTCCGGGTGGCGGCCACGTGTCCATCGACATAGAGGATATTCGTTTGGCCCAGATGGCGATAGCGGACATTTGCGGGGATAAGTGCTGAAGCGCTGTAATCATGATAGCCGATATAGGCACCTTCACCATCCATAACCTGTACGATCTCGGATGGCCTCTGCACCTTGCTGATATGCGGATAGTGATAGTAGTCCTTATGCCAGGGTTCGCTACCGATATTTCGGTTTATGGCATAACTATTATTATAAGTAGTGCTCGTTTGTTCTGGGCATTGCAGCAACGGTGTCGTGGTGGCGACGTTATTACCATTCCGGTTTTCGTAAATCCGAGAAATACCGGTCGCGGTCTTGGCGTCCAAGTACACTGCCATCCGCAAAAAATGGTAATAGCTATTACCTACAGTGCCGTGGGGGTAATAGCCGCTATAATCTTCAAGATAGAAAATATAGCTAGTGCCGAGGCTGCGTTCGTTGTTCAGGCATTTGATCTGCCGGGCTTTGGACCGGGCTTTGGAAAGCGCCGGCAGCAGCATACTGGCCAAAACAGCGATAATCGCGATCACCACCAGCAATTCGATTAAAGTAAAAAATATGGCGTGAGGAGAACGAGCATACGGCCATTTCGCCAGCCACTTCTGTCCAACATCTGGGCTCTTGGTTTGCATTATACTACTCCGAAAGATTGTTTTCCTAAAACAGGTTTGGAATTCTTCGGCCGCCATCTTTGTCAGGCAGGAAGCCACCTAATCTTGCTATCAAAACAGCTCTATTAAGGTCACAAGCTATTTAGAATCAATGTACAGCATAAACAACAGCTGGAATGAATACAGACTTATTTAAAATAACAGTAATCCCTGAATTGTCAAATAAAATTCGCAGATACTGCCTGATTTTATCGGTGTGGCGCAAAATAAAGTTAGGCCTGGCTATGCGTCTATTGGCTCTGGGAACGGCAATATCCTGCGGGCATTCTGGTACAATATCTTGTATTTATCGGCTAAGGCAATATCAGCGAAGACGACTCTGCCGAGTTGATGTTCTGCTGTAATCAAGGGCATATCTGTGCCCCAGAGGAGCTTGTCAGCCAAGCCGCGATTAACGAAGAATTCGATTAGTCCGCGGGGGCATTGCGAGACGCAAGTCTCTAAGTAGGCATTGTGGTAATGATTAGCGCATTCGACATAATCTTCGGGTTGCTGGCAGCCGGCGTGAGCGAGGATAAAGTTCACTTGCGGATAACGCAACAGCGCGCTCGACAACTGCTGCAATTCCGGTCCTGCGGTATGGGCCAAAATAGGCAGGTCGCGCTCGGCAGCGAAGGCAAAAACAAGTTCGTAGTTGGGGTGAGAATAAGGCAGCGAGTTATAAGTATGGATTTTTATCGCCCGTAGGCCAGCCGCATAGCAGCGCTCCAATTGCGGAACTATACTTATTCGCTCAGCCGGATTAAGCATCATATAACCAAAAATGCGGCCGGGATGCCGGCGGACCAGCTCCAGGGTGTAGTCATTAGCTGAAGCGGCGTACTGCTGGCAGAGGACCTGAAAAGGGCTGCCGTACAGCGCAGCCACGCCCAAGCGGTCCATACTGGCTAGCAGTCCTTCTTCGCTGGCGTCATACAGTGGGAAAGGCGTGGCTAGGCCAAAATGCGCGTGTGCATCGACGATAGGGCAATCCGGCAAGGGCTGACCAGCGAACACCGCTTCTTGCAAGGGATCATATTTCATAACCGGACCTCCGTTAACAGGCGTTCGATATTCTGATGAGCGACTTGCGCCAATTCTGATTGTTCCAAGCCGGCGTAGAGCAGGCCGGCCAAGGCGGCACCGCCTTCGGCCTCGGGGTAGCCGCTGCCCCAGACAAAGCGCTGGGCGCCGAAACGCCGGCAGAGGCTGGCATAGCCTCCGTGCACGGAAAACAGTGGTGAGAAGCAGATGTACAGTTCCGGGTGCGATTCCAGGAGCGTCTCCAAGGCGGGCTGGCGGCCCTGCCTAGTCAAGCCGGTCAGGATCACTCTGAGTTCGGGGAATTCGCGCATTACTTCGTGCAATGCCTTGAAGCTGATTTCAGGCCAGGTCAGCAGCAATGGCAAGCGGTGCCGGCTGAGTGCGGCGAACATCTTCTCGCCAAAGTAGGGGCAGAAAGGATTCTCCAGCAGATACGGCTTCAGCACTGTCGTGGTCCAGGCCAGCCGCACTCCTGCTGCCACACGTGTCCGCAGGTACTCCGCCACGTCATATTGTGGTGCCACGCCATCAGGTGAAACAAACAGCGCCGGGATGATGGATTTTTCTCCAACCGCAGCCAACAACAGGCGCTGGTTGTGAAATTCCGGTGCCGTCTCGAGGCAATCGCGATTACGCACGACAGCGGCGCTGATTTTCAACCGCGTCATCTCTTTCTGGCAAGCAGCGAGATTTTGTTCCGGCTGGGTCAACATCAGATCGCAGGCAATCAAGCGAGTAAAAATACTATTCTCATTCTTCGGCATCGGAATCTCCTTCTGACAGGAAAAACAAGGGGCACGGCCATTCGGTAATACTCGGCTGGCCGTGGGAATATATCTCTCCTCGGGCTGCGAGGACTATGCTAGTGAAAAATACGCGGCGGCGATTAGGTGTTCTGCAACAAAGCGCGGTCGATAATGACGCGTTTGCGCCGCAGATATGTTTGCAGGCTCTTGCAGTCGAGATCGCGGAAGGAGGGTATTTTATCGAGCGCCAGGAAGGCAGCGGCGGCGCCGGCGGCTTCGCCGCTGACTGCGCAGGTCGGAATCACCCGGGTGACATCCCAGGCTCGGCCGGCGGAGGAGAGGCAGCGTCCGGCAGTAATCAGGTTTGCGGTGCGCACTCCCGCCAGGGTGCTCATCGGCAAGCAATAGACTGGCCCTGGACGGCGCCAATCCCCAGTCATCCCCAAGGTATCTTCGAACCAGCGCCGGTCATCGGCTACGCGCAGAGTATGGCGGCCGACCAATCGCCTAGTCATCCGGAAGGATGGCATTTGCGGTGCCAGGATCGGATAGATTTGCGAGTTATTCTCCTGGCTGCGCTGGGCGATGGTAGCCATCATCATCTTTCGGGAATTGAGCAAGAAGTCGGTCACTTCCGAACTTTTATCGCCGCGGTAATTGCGTCCGGCGGCGGGATTGCGTTTGCCGCTGTCGTCTGGGGTCTTGGACATCGCGCACAATCTGACCTCGCCATTTTCGACATAATAGAACCAGCTGCAGAGGACGTTGCTGCTCAGTGAGGCAGTCTTCTCCCCGGCTGCATAGCAGACATCGGCATCGCCGCTGGCATCCACGACTGCTCGGCAGCGCAAGGCGGTCCGGCCATCTTTGTTCTCGATCACGACGGCAGTAATTCGGTTCTGCTCTTTAATGACAGTGCAAAAGCGGCTATCGAGAACGATCTTCACTTTGTTTTTCAGCAGCAGCCGTTCGAGTTGGTAAGCGAAAGTAATGGGATTATAGCTGGCGCGATAGCGGGCTGTCCGGCGTTCTTCCAGGCTACCGCCTTTTTGCCAAGCCACAGGGATAGGCTTGAGATACAAATTCGCCAGTGGCTCAGTGACATCTGCGACCGATAACTTGATCAGCTCTTCACAAATACCGCCGCTGACTTGATTGCCCAAGCCATCACAAAGCGGCAGATAGACAATGACATTGCCAATAGTCGCCAAGCCGCCTAAAGCGCAAGCCTTTTCGAGTAGGCAGACTGTAGCGCCAGCTCGGACGGCCGCCAAGGCCGCCGCCACACCAGCGATACCCCCGCCGACGACCACTAGATCATAATCACCGCTGATCGGTAATTCACGAGCCTTTTCAGTTATTGTTGTTTGCATCGCCTAGATCTATCTCCATCTATAATTTGCTCGGCACTGTTGCGAGACGAAAAAGCCTCCCAATGACAATAACGTCCACTGAGAGGCTCCGGGTTGGTGCTGTCAATTATTTCTTATACTTCACAGCAATACCGCGGAGGTGCAATTCGACATCAGAAATAACCCCCAAAATGGAGTGGACTTTGCCGTCTACTTCGATATTCAGAATATCATCAGCGTTCGGGAAATTTCGCAGTGCATCGGCTTTAGCGGCCTTGATGCTACTGTCGCCAGTGCTAACCCAGCCGAGAATTGAGGTGGATTTGCTTACGCCATTGACTGGCCCGAGGACTTCGACGTCTTTCAGGCTATCGGCCTTGGGAAGGATATACCCGCCATAATAGGCATCAGTAAAAATCATTCCAGGTCCTGCATAGGCGAAGCCATTGCCGTGACCATAACCAGCGCAACCAGTGAACACCGCCGCCAAAGCAATGACAGCACACACGCAGAGCATCTTTTTCATTTCCATTACTCCTAGTTTTGTAGGACTACTCGACCGCCATTGCCCAATTAAGGCCGCGACAGTTTTTACCGACATTATTACCGGTAAATTGAATTGTTACTATAAATGGCAGAATTACTATTGCAACTGATAAAGCTAAATTTCGTCTCACAAACACTGGATAACAGGCAGAATCGTTACTCTGCCAGAGGCAGCACGAGAATTACCGCTGCTCAAGCAGCAAAAAATCCCCGCTTATTACGGCTAAATAAGCATTATTAACAGCCGAGCACAAAATCGAGGTTAGCTAGACCGCACCCAAAACACAGCTGGGAGTTGGGAGTTGAATATCCAAAAAGTCCATCGGGACTATTGTGGATATTATGGACTTAATGACTGCGTTTTTCGCGGTTTAAAACAGCCTTTGTTTTTTGGATGGGGTCTCGCTGGCCACAAAACAGCGATCAGGCCATTTAGGGCTAAGGGGCTGTCTTCAGACTCGAAAAATAGCGCCCAATTTTTTGCCTAGCAGGCAGGCCGCGGTCAGCATTGATAATCCCAGGAAGAGCATTGTCCACAATCCCAAGGCGGAAGCTAGGGCCGGCCCTTGGCCCAACAGCGAGGACAATTCATAAATCGCTTTAGTGATCGGGAAATAGACTGCTTTGTGAGCTAAAATCAACGAATCTGAGACTTCTAGGAGTGAAAAACTAAAGGCCAGGATTCCGCCAGCCAGCAAATTTGCGGCAATTAGTGGCATCGTGATTCGGCGAAACGAAGTCAATGGCGGTGCGCCGAGGCTGGCAGCGGCTTCGCTGAAGCTGATAGAAGTCTGTTGCAATCCAGCGACAGCGGAACGAACGATATAGGGCAAGCGCCGGACAGCATAAGCGATTACGAGCAGAACCGTGGGGTTCTGAATAGGGTCAAAACAATGGAACAGCTGGCCTTTCTGGGACATCGCCAAGTAGCCGAAAGCCAGAACCAAGCCCGGCACTGCCAAAGGCAGCATCGCTGCACAATCCAGCAAGAAGCACCAATACCCCTTACCCCGAACAATCACGTGGGCGATAAATATCCCCAGCAAACAAGCTAAGAGCAGTGCCCAAGAGGCGTAGCGCATACTGTTGATAATGCTGGGGATGGTCAGGTTATGGCTCAAAGCGGCTTGCAAATGCTCGAGGCTAAAGGCATTAGGCAAGATGCTACGGTACCAACTTTTGCCCAACGCGAAGCCCAGCACACCAAGATGAGGCAGGATACCAAAACCGCCGATGGAGACAAACAACAGACCGACTAGAAAATTTTTCCAGCCGCGCAACCGAACTGCTGGGACGGCTCTTCCGGCCTTGCCACTCATCGCGAAGGCCTTGCGCCCGAAGACAAATTTCGCCACTGTGTAGCCCGCAGCTGCCAACAGCAGCATCACTGAGACCAGCGCGTATGGCATCGGGTTGCGGCCCAGGTCATTCAGCCCGGAGAAGATTTGCACCGCGGTAGTTCGCCCGTAATTGAACATCAACGGCGTGCCTAATTCTGTAAACGACCAGATAAAAACCAGTGTACTGCCGGCAAAAAGTCCTGGCATCACCAGCGGCAGGGTGATTCTGCGGAATCTGCGGAAAGACGTGCAGCCGTAATCCGCGGCGGCTTCCAGCAGCATCGGGTCCACATTGGCTAACGCGGCGACCAAGTTCAAATAGAGGATTGGGAAAAGGTGCAGCGCTTCCAGGACTACGATGCCCCAGAATCCGCCCGCGAACCAGTCGATTTCCTGGCCGCTGCAGATTATCCCTAAGCGCAACAACAGCATATTAAAGGCGCCAAAGCGTCCGAAGATGCATTGCATCCCCAGGGCTCCGACAAACGGCGCGAGGATCAACGGCAGCAGCAGCGCTCCTGTCAACAGGCGTTTGCCGCTGAAATCATAATGGTCGGCCAGCCAGGCCAACGGGAAGGCTAAGGCAGCCGACAGCACAGTAGTGCAAGAAGCGATATAGAGCGAATTAAGCAATCCATCGCGATACAGCGGATTACGAAAGACCTCGAAAAAATAGAACATCGTGAAATTCCCGTCGCTATCTTGCAGTCCTCCGCGCAGCACTTGTCCCACGGGCAAGAAAAAGAACAAGCAGAAGAACACGATTACGAGCAGCAAAAACAGCGCAGAGAGGATTTTTCTTTGCATAAGAACACCATTGGCGGTTTGTATTGATAGCAATAGGTATTTTATTATTTGAGTTACAGCAATCACCCGAGTACGGCGACAATGTAGAGCCATCGTTACTGGCAAGCTTATAATTTAATCGCCATTGAGGATTTCAGCAATGACAAAAATCGGTTTTATCAGTGATATCCACGGCAATGTGGATGCTTTGCAGTCCGTCCTAGGGAAATTAGACCAGATTGGCTGCGCTAAGATATTTTGTTTGGGCGACATTGTTGGCTATGGTGCCAGCCCGTCGGAATGCATCAAGATCATCCGGGAGCGTGAACTCCCCACGGTTATGGGCAACCACGATGAATATGTGACGCTGTTGATGGACCCCAGTGTAGAAAAATTGCGTGAAGAGATTCGCCAGGCTATTTATTGGACCCAGGGCAAGCTATCGATGGACGAGTTACGTTGGCTCGCCAGTTTACCGATGCGCCTTGAAACAGCCGATTTCACGGTCTTACACGCCTCGTTCCACAGCATCAGATGGGCATATTGTCTCGATGAAACAACCTTCGCCGCTAATTTCAAACAGCAGAAAGTCGACTTGGCTTTTTGCGGCCATAGCCATTCGCCATTGCTGGGAATGGAGGTCCCAAATGAAATGCCTTATGTGGATTATATTCGTCCGACAGTCCTCAAGCCCGGCCTGAAATTTATGATCAATGTCGGTTCGGTAGGACAACCGCGAGACCACGATCCGCGAGCCTGTGCCGTCATTTATGACCCAGAGAGCAACGAACTCGAACTACTCAGGATCGAATACGACATCGCTGCCGCCCAAGCCAAAGTCCGCGCCGCCGGGCTACCAGAGAAATTCGCCACTCGGCTACAGGAGGGTCGGTAGGTTTTTTCTGCCCGGTCGTCAAATCGTAGGTCAATTTTAGAGGGGAAAGTTTTTTGCATACTTCCGAGAGTTATTTGCTTGAATTGCAAACCCGCTTACAGAATCTGGAGAATTTGAATCCAGAACTATCGGCTGTAGTGCGCTCGCGGCTGCTGGAATTAGCAACGTTAGTTGGCGAATCCGGTTTTGACTGGACGGCGAAGCATTTTCGCCAGTTGCTCGATTTATACTGCAGTAGCCCTGTCAAACGCTATGGCAAAGCTACCCTGCAAGAGTATTTTTTTGAATTGGAACACCAGGCCCGGCTATTGACTGCGGCAGGCGAAATTTCCCCATTACCGGAAAGTCCGCCAGCGCGGGCCCAATCGCTGTCAGCCAGTTTAGTGCCATACGCCGGCTTAAAATATAGCATCCTGGATCGCTGCCGGCTGTTGAATCGTTCAGCGATATCCCAACCGCTGACTCGGGCCGTGGATGCCTTCCGGCGACGGCTAGAGGTAGTCGATACGGTGCTGGAGATCACTTTTCGGGTGATGTGGCTGGAATCGCCAGACCGAGCCGAGAAATGGCTGTTAGAATATTTACAAGAGAATGACGGCAATCTCGATCCCGATGTCATCCGGGAATTCCTGCTGGTCCTATCGAGCAGTCGCAATTTGCGGCGGGAGACCCTAGCTTGGGTAGAGACTTGGTGCGCCGACAGCAGCCTGCTGGAATATTGGCCACTAGTTGTCTGTTATGGCGATAAGCTGCTCTGCCGGCAAGCATTGCGTATCTGGGTCAAAAAGGCCCGCATCCGCAACTCCACCTTGGCGTATTTGCGTTTCTTGGTAGAGCGGGAGATGCTTGATGACGCTCACTTGCTGAAATGGCTGAGTGTAGCTTTGCAGAGCTTGGGCGAATGCGTACAGCGTTTTGTGGTTATGGATTTGGTGGAGCAGGAGGAAAAAGCCTGGCTACAGAGCACGCTTTTTGTCGAATTGAGCCGGATCAGCGCGCTATACCAGCCGGTGCTATTAGTCGCGGACCAGTTATTACGCCAGCCTGATGGCGCTAATCAGCTAGCGATGGCGATGCTGGGAATGGTCGGCAAAGGTTTGCGAGATTGGGAAGACAACGTATTGAAATTATCGCAGAAAATCGTCCATCGCACATTTTTATACGACCTTAAAGAACGGCGTAAGCCGATAGAGACCATCCGCCGTCTGACCTTCGGTAACCAAGTGGCGTTCAATCTTGCCTATTCGCAACTCGATTTAGTCAACGAATGCTTTGATTCTCTAGCCCAGCGCGACAAAGTCGTCACTTTTCTAGCTGCTTTCTATGCCAGTTATCGCCGAGGGCCGTTGCTGGCTATCGAAATAGCCAAGCGCTATCGCTATCTGATGCGCCTCTTGCACGAAGATTATATCGGCAATATCTTGTCGCCAGAACAAATGCAGGAATTCCAAAAAAGTGGTATCCTGCGGGAAATCAGCGGCATTATCTCGGCCGCCCGGCAATTCCTGGACCGCCGGCGGGCTTTGCAAACCAGCCTGGAAGAAATGCTGGCCAGCGAATTGGAATTCGTGCAGCAGACTCGCACCCGCAGGCTGGCAATTATCCGCGGACTCCTGGATGCGCCTCGTGACGACCAAACGACAGCCTGAGTAAAAAATGACACAGCGGCTCTTCCGCGAGGCAAGTCTAACCTTCGCTGGTAGCGGCTTTTGCGGTTACGCTAAAGCGAAAATCTATGATCCACAATTTGGAGACTAGCAATGGAAAAGGTAATTGAGCACAATCGCCAAGTAGCGTTAAAGATCCTCAAGCCGACAGCGGCAGAATTACAACACGGCCTGGAATTACACCAACAATCACTAGTTTGGGACGCATACGGCTTCGCACCGAATGGCAAGCAGCCCGGCGACCACTGGGACCAGTTGCTGGCCAGCGGTGGCAGCCGTAATGAATATCGTGATGAGAGGGAATACGACGTCCACATCGGGTATTTGCAAGACCCGGAGATGCAAAAAAAGTTCGCTTTGGCCTGGCAGGCCGCTGGGGTGAACTGCATTTTTCAGAATGCTGGCACTGAGGGCAACAGCCTCGCGGTGATGACCCAGCGTCTCAGCCATTATACCTCCTTGTGCGACCGCTTCCCGGAATTATTGCGTCGTGCGGCCTGGGCGGAGCAGGTAGAGGCGGCCTTCCAGGCTGGTGTGCCTTGCGTCTGTCCTAGTAGCAACGGCGTGCCCATCCGCAATCAAGCATCGGTCGAAGAGGCTTTGTTAGACATTCGGGTGCTGTATTGTCTTGGGGTCCGGATGATGCATCTGACCTACAACCGCCGCAATCTGATTGGCGATGGCTGCGGCGAGCGCTGCGACAGCGGCTTGAGTGAATTCGGTCAGCACGTCATCGCGCGGCTGAATGAAGTCGGGGTCATACCTGATGTCGCGCATAGTGGGCAGCAGACTAGTTTGCAAGCGGCGCAGTGCTCAGCCAAGCCGGTGGTTGCCAGTCACAGCACCGCTTTTGCCTTAAACGAGCACATCCGCAGCAAGAAAGACGCAGTTATCAAGGCCATTTGTGACAGCGGTGGCTATGTCGGAGTATGCACAATCCCGCCATTTTTAGGTGGCAGTGGTGACATCGCGATGTTCCTGAATCATTTGGAATATCTGCGCAACACTTATGGCGCCGAGCACGTCGCCATTGGCACCGACCGGGCATTATACTGTAACCAACCTCTGCCGGGAAAAATCATCCCGCAGTTCCGGCGCATCTGGGAGAGTTACTGGCCTGATGATTACAACCACGGTTTTGTCAGCACTGAGGCTATGGCTGATTCTTTGGCTTGGAGCAACTGGCCATTATATACCGTCGGGATGGTGCAACGCGGCTTCTCTGATGCTGAAATAAAGCAAATCATCGGCGGCAACGTGTTGCGAGTCTGTCGAGCGACTTTTCAGAAATAAACAGCAACTCAATTTTTCTTGTGCTCCATTTACCAGCATCCAGAGACACAATCTAATATGAACCTCATTTACGAGCTCAATGGCGATTGGGAAATCGCCTATTCGCCTCTTGGGATACCCTGCGAGCAGTTACCTCCCTCGGAAGAATACCGCAGCCATCTGCCTGTGCCCGCTTACTGGGAGGACCATCCCGAGGCTTTTGCCAGCTGGGATTGTTTACGCAATCCGCAATACCAAGCGATTGATTTTAGCCAATACGGTAATTCCTCACCTGACAGTTCATTGCCTTTTGTGCGTGGGACGGTGTATTACCGTCGTGAACTCGTATATACTACCGGCCAAGCGGTGCTGGTAATCGGGGGCGCATTTCTGGAATGCGGCTGTTTTCTCAATGGCAGTTATGTCGGCCATCATCTCGGCCATTCCACGCCCGCCGAATTCACCTTGCCGAGCAACTGCCTGCAAGTAGGCAAAAATGAGCTGGTGCTGGCTGTCAGCAATTTACGCGAAGACCGTTTGGGCTGCATCATCCGCGGTTTCAAAGGTCGCTCCGGCGGCATCAGCCGGCCAGTAGAGCTGCATCTCTTCACTGCCGGACGCATCGCGGATGCCTATCTGCGGCTACTGCCCGGGCAACCGGAAGCCATCGCCTGGCAGTTGACTTGGCAAGGGTGGCAGTCGACCAGAGTAGGCTGGCAACTTCGGCCAAGGAATGCCCAGGCGGCTATTTTATCTGGCGAGGCACAGTTGCAACCAGGCGAAAACAACTTCGTGACGCCGGTACAGGAGTTATTGCTCTGGTCAGATAGCGAACCGCAGTTGTATGACTTGCAGATTACCAACCGCGAGGGCGCAGAACTCTTGCACCAGGCCGTGGGATTCCGGCAGCTGACCTGTGCCGGATACGGACTCTTCCTGAATGGCGCGCCTATCTTTTTGCGCGGCGCCACCGAACACGCGTACTATCCCGAGACTTGTAACGCACCTCGGGAAATTTCCGCCTATCGCAGTTTTATAAGCAAGATGCAGACCATCGGTTTCAACTTCTTGCGCTTCCATACTTCTGTCCCCAATGAAGAATATCTGCAAGCGGCCGACGAGCTGGGGATGATTATCCAAGTCGAGCCACCGGTCGGCTTCGGGCAACAGGAATGGCTAGATATCCTCCGCGCCGGCCGTAAACACCCTTCCGTAGCCATCTACTGCGCCGGGAACGAAGAGCTCCTCGATGAGAAACACTTGGCGTACTTGCGCTACTTGGCCGGCCTGCAGAAAAAGCTCGCTCCGGATGGGTTGTTCAATCCCCAAGAAGCTTTGCGAGGCATCGAATACGCCTGGCAAGCCAGCGATTACGGTTCGCCAGTCAGGCACGAGCCTTTCTTTCACAACCCCAGCCGCTTGGAAGAGGTCAAGGAATACAGCGATGTCCTCGGGCAATACGCTTGGGGATTCTTGAGTTATCTCTCTTCGCAAGGCGATTGGCGGGAGCTTGACCGCCGTCTAGCCGTCTATCAGCGGCCGTGCCTGGAACACGAACTCTGCATCTCTGGCACCTATCTCGATTTCCAACAGCGCGAGCGCTATCGAAATACCTGCATTGGCGACCGCCTGTTTGCGCCAGTCGAGCAGGAATTGCAGCGCGTGGGTCTCTTTGACAAGCGCGACTTGTATTACCGCAACTCCTGCCGCTGGGCGGCGCTACTACGCAAATTCTGTCTTGAGAATGCCCGTCATTCACAGTACATCGCTGGCTACGATTTACTCGGTGCCATTGATGTACATTGGCATCGTCACTGCTATCCCTGCGGAGTGATGAACGAATTCTACGAATTGAAGCCGGGGGAGACGGCGGCTGAGGTCCTGCAGTACAATGGCCCCGCAGTGCTATTGCTGGATTTGGGGAGCAAGCGCAATTTTCTGCAAGGAGAAACTGTACCCTTGCAGTTCAGTATCTCCAATTTTGCCGTTGAGTTAACTGCTGGGCGCTGGCATTGGCAGGTCCAACGCCAGGATGGAACTATCAGCGCGGAAAATCATACTGCCTTAACGTGCGCCTGCCCCGCGGGGAAGCTCACCTCTCTAGCCGAAACCACGGTCACCCTGCCGACGACCGGCAGGCCAGAAAAGCTGCTGGTCAGGGCTTGGCTCGAGGACGCCAGCGGCCGCGAATTTTGCCGCAACGACTGGTGTATATGGTCTTTCCCAGCAATTGAGCAGCAATCGCTACCCGCGATTCAACTCAGCCTGGAGCCAGCGCTTATCGCTCGGGCCGCGGCTGGGGAGTGGCTGCTGACCAGCGGGCAGGGACTGCCGATGCTCGAGTCGCTCTTCCAGATTTCCTGTGCTGGGCGGATGGACAACAACCTGGCCACAGTCATCAGCCGGCATCCAATGCTGGGGGATTTTCCGCACGATGGCTATTGTGACTGGCAATTCTACCGGTTGTTTAACCAGGCCGCCGCAGTTGACTTCAGCTCCTTCCCGAGGCAAATTTTTGCGCCGGTACTGGAAGTCGCCAGCTCCTTTAAGCGACCATTGCGTCAAAGCGCACTTTTTGAATTAGCTGTTGGCAAAGGACGGTTACTGGTCTGTTCACTGAACTTAACCGCCACTGACCCTGCTGCCAGATACCTTCACTGGCAATTAGGCCAATATCTACAGCAACAGCAATGCTTGCCCTGCCCACAAGTCAGCATCAAGCAACTGCTGGCAATGTGCACCGGCCAGCTGGTCACTCAGGAAAGCACCGATGCCGGTTATGATGCCCGGGCCCAAATGCGAAAATAGCGCAGGCGCATATCACCCTAGCCTCTTGCCGCGGCTTGATTATTGCTCGCTGCTGGCAGCAGCCTTAAAATAGCGTTTGACGGCTGCACGGTGTTCGGGAAAAAGCCGGGTCTGGCGCACCTCACTCTCAGCATACTGCCCGCGTAAAAGGCCAGCTTGGGCGGCTTCCTGCTCGTCGGGTCCGACCGCTGGCGGAGCTTCCAGGCGCAGCAACGCGACGCTCTCTGCTGGCGTGCGATTGGCTGACAGAGCGTGTTCTTGAAACTGGCCCAGGGATTCGCCAGTCTGCCCAGTAAAATTCAGTGGCGCGTCGGCACGGCCATAAGTGCAATCGCCAGCTCCAGGGCCAGGGCACGGGCAACAGAGCGCATTCAGATCGTCTGCAGCCGGGGCATTCTGCGCCAGCCACTCTGCCAGATCGTTATTAGCGGCCAGCCGGGCGTTGGCGCACTCACTGACAACAGCCTGCGATTGCAGTTGACGCTGCTGCGCTAACTTAGCCTGCACTAGCCGAGCGAGTCTTCTCTGGCAATCGCTGCTGCTCTGTCGCAACTGCTGGGCCAGTTGCCGCAAGGTCTCTGCATCCAAGGATGCTAATTCTGAGGGCAAATTACTCCCACAGGCGTCTGAGCCGGACAGCTGCCGCAACAATTCTGCCAGCTGCTCTTTGGCTGACGACAAGCGCGGCGTATCATCAGGCAGTGCGCTTAGCATTCCCGTAATACTGGCCAAAGCGGCTTGCGTAACGGCTTGATTGTGCAACGAACTCGCGGCTGCCGACCCATAGGCAATGATATTTTTTTCGATGTTATGTAGCAGACAATACGTCTCGGCAGCTGCCCGGGCGTCGTTATGCGCCTGCAGTTCTTGCAGTTGATTCTGCATCTCTTGCCTGGCGGAGTCAGGCAAGAGTGATTCTTCAGTGAGGACCTGTAGCTTCTCCAGCAACTCAGCCGCTTCCGGGCTGATATCTAAGCTGAAGTGTTGTTTGGGCTGGGAATATTTTTCTGGCAGCAGCGCCGCCAGCAACAGGAACGCAGTTCCGGCCAAGAAGACAGGCAGATATTTGCGCCACGGTAGCGAAAGGCAGGGTAACGGGATGTCCTGGGTCGGCTTGTGCCAAGCCCGGGTATCTACTTCCAGAGCTGAGATCAGCAAGCCGCCGCAGGCATTGCCATAGTCCAACCAGACTAGCAACTGGCGGCTAGACGGGACTTTCTGCCCAGCCAGGAACGCTGCGCTCAGCACCGCCAAGAATAGACAACCCAAGCCAATAGCATCCAGTGGTACGGCTATCGTTCCCGGCCAGCAAAGATTGCGGAGTAGGATAATGCCACCAACCAAGAAGGCCGTCCAGCCAGTCGCTGGCAGAGAGCGCTGCCAAAATAGAGCCAGAAAAATTTTCCTTTGCCACTGTCGCACGGCTTTCTTGGCTGGGAGAGGAACTCTGTTCATAATTTTACTACCCCTATCCAAGCGACCGCTGCTGGCCAACAGTAACTGCCAAGGCTACCCGCAACAAAGCATTTATGGGCTGATTTTCCCAGCGAGTCACTATATTTCTGAAATTCAGGAAAGCAAATACAATTCTCTTGGTTTGTAATGCGTCAGTGAAGCTGGGTAAGCCGATAGCGTAATTTTATCTCAAGTA
>CAZUCG010000004.1:0-19369 GCA_964619145.1 uncultured Lentisphaeraceae bacterium
GATAAAGGGCCACTCCTTGGCCCAGGCTACGGAAGTTGCCGGTGCATTTAATATGCTGAGCTGCTTGCCGAGCCTTGCTTAAGGCCGGCAAAAGCATCGAGGCCAGGACGGCGATGATGGCGATGACAACCAGAAGTTCAATCAAGGTAAAAGGTCGCTTTTGCATTGGCGTTACTCGTTTAGGTGGCCGGAAAATTAGCAGCTATTCGCTAACCCCTATCAGAGAAAGAATTAAGCTACCAGATAAAATTAACCCTGATTTGCTGTTTGTCAATTCATATCAGGGTTTATTGTTTGCTGAACTGTTGCTCCGGCTGCAGAAAATTGCATCTAGCTGGCTATTCTTGGCAGGAAAGATTACTCTTCGACAGCCAGATTTCGGAGATTATCTACCTTCATAATTAGCTCTGTGTTCAGTTGTGCTGTGTGCAGCAAAAAAGGCCCTCAAAGCTCAGCGAAGAGCTTATCTGCTTCGACGAGTGCCAAGGCCAGCTGCCCGCTCATCCGGAAGTTATGCGGCCGGCGGATGTAGTAATCGCTGTTCAGGGCAAAGCCTGTCCCAGCGCAGTTTTCGGCAAAGCCGCCGCGGTAGCACATCCGCAGAAGAGCTTTATAGGCTCGCTGCAGCAGGTCTTGGTATTTTTGTTTCGGCAGCCAGCCCTGGTTGACGCACCGGGCGTAAACGGCCAGGAAGCACATCGTGCAGGAGGTCTCGGGGGCGGATTCTTTCTGGTCAAGGATGTTGTGCCATAGACCGCCAGGCATTTGGCAGGCCAGCAGGCCTTCGCCAACATAGTCAATAAATGACAGCAATTCTGTCTTGCATTCAGCCGGCATTTCCGGAAAAAAGCGCAACATCATATCGACGCCCCAGACTGCGTGCGCGACGCCACGGCCCCACTTACTGCCTCGGCTCTGCCCCTGATAAGTGAAATGCCAGGGCAGGTGGTCTTGCGGGTCGCAATGGTAGGTGCGCAAATAGCGCACCAGCTGCATCGCCTCAGTCAAGTACTTCAAGTCGCCGGAGTAGGCTGAGGCGGCTGCCATAATGCCAGCGTGGAATTGCAGCATTTCGGTGTAAACACTTACACCCCGGACGACATTGCTACCCAAATTCCCCGGTAGTGAACAGCGTTGTCCCAGCGGGTCGGAAAGGAATCCCGAGCCGCCCATCAAGTCGCCGTCGGTTTTGGGGCGTTCACGCAACGTGTTCTGTAAGACTTTGAGCATTGAATCAGCAAAGCGCCGTTCGCCGGTGAGTTGGAAGTGCCGATAGGCGTAACTCCAGCCCGACAAGATATCGTGGTTGGCTGGTACTTGCTGGTCATCCTGGCGGTCAAAAAGATTAGTCAGGATGTCTAGATACTTTTGCTCGCCGGTGCCGAAGCGTGATTCGGCAATGCACTCCAAGCCGCGCAAGTTATGGAGCGTGAATTCGTTGAAGGATGGGGTGCCGGCTAAGTACTCGCGACAATAATTTTCCACAAAATGGATGGTAGTGGCCAGGTCTTGGGCCGGCATCGCCGCGCCGTCGCTGCTGACGCCGCTGTAGGCCAAGGCGGCATTGATGGCAATTTCCATCAGGTGGTTGATAACGGTGCGGTTGTTTGGGTCATTGCCGATCTGGTCATAAAAATGTACGTGCCGTTCGAGGGCAAAATGCTCAATTTTGGCGACTTGTGCCGCGGTTAGTTTGGCGAAACTGCCGTTGTCCAGCAGCAGCAACCGGGCGTTGAGCATCTCGTCTTTGAACTCTGTCGGGATGCAGTTCTCCTGATAGCCCTGGAAGTTGACCTGGTTAGCCAGCAGGCGGTCGACCACGGCGTGTAAAATCAAGGAGTCTTGCGGCAATGCAGTCAAAATGGTGACTTGTGGTGTTGGCATACGCTTACCTCAAAAGCAGTTGATTACTGAGCAGAACAAAAAAGCCGCTGGCAGATATTTTCACGGTCTTAAATTGTTCCAGGCTTTGCTTAATGCGCGAGACGCGCTTAAAAAATAATCAGACACTTGGCAAAACGTTATTTTCTGGCGGTTTTTATTCTGCAGTCAGGCGGCAGCTGAGCAGTTCGATTTGGTCCAATCGTAGTGACAGAATCAGCACTATACTTTCGCTGCCGGTTGGCGCAGTGAAATGCAGTTCTAAACGGTTTTCGCCCTCGCGGCGCAAGGTATTTTGGTTGATGCCGGCATTGAAAAGTTCGGGGAGGGTTTTGCCGTTGGCGTCCTTGCAGCTGATTCTGAATGCTACGGGGATTTTATAATAATACTCGCTGCTGAGATCACGGAAGACTGCACTGGCACAATATTTGCCTGGTCCGGCAGGCACTCGCATAGTCAGGCGTCCTTCCGGTCCAGCCGTCAAGCGCAGGATATGTCCGTCTCGTTGCAGGTTATCCGAGGGATGAGAATAGAGTTTCCCGTCCAACAGATCGGGGGCGTGCCATTGCAGATAAGAGGGTTTCCAGATGCCTCCGTTGCCGCTCAGGTCCAAGACTGCGACCGTCAACTGGTTAGTGCCGGTCTGGAGATTTTCCACTGGCAGCACAATTGTCTGGGCCTTGCGCCAGGAATCGGGGTCTTTTTCTGGGTCGTAGCGGAATTGTTGCAGTAACACGCCATTCAGGAATAGGTCATAGCTCTCATCGACCGCGCCTAAGACCACTGTCAGTGTGCCAGTTTTCCAGTTCTCTGGGCAATCAAAGTGGCGGCGGTACCAGCCCCAGCCGTTATACCCGCGCGTGTCGGGATATTTCTCCGGGCCGAAGCCTTGGCTTTCCCAGGGTGCGTCTCCGGACAAGTTGACCCAAGTGCTATCATCCCAGTCAGGCTTTGCCCAGCCGGTTTGATGCCCGAGAGCATCTGGGTCGATGCTGAATTTCCACGGTTCGTCCAGGATTACCCGCGCGCCGTTGTCTTGGGCATAGAAGTCGGCCAGGTAGTCGAGGGTGGTCTCCCAGTTACTGGTGAAACGGGCGTTCGAGAGTGAGAGAGTGGCAGATGGGATGCCCTCGTGCTCGCGGTGTTTGTAGAGGAATTCCTGCCGCTCGGCTGCGCGTTGCCGAGCTAGCGTGACCACGGCCTTTTTTTCTGCAGAGGTCTCTGCGACCTTACTTTCTGGATGGGGAGGGATGCCGGACAGCGTGCCAGAAAAGGCCGAGACCTGCATTAAGGCATCGTAATAGAGTTGATCGTGGCGGACGGCATCAAGACCGACTTGCAGAAAATCGACGCGGGCGGATTCCTCGGGACCGGCCAATTTTTTGGCCTCAGCCAGGAGTTTGGCACCGTGTTGCAAGGCTTCAGGGGACATCATTTCGCGGGCCAGTAGCAGCTCCTCACCGCCTTTGTAGGGGAAGAATACCTGGTCGTGGGCGGCTATGATTGTGTTGGCGCGTTCTTCAAAGAAATCGAAGTAGGCGCGGATGAGCTTCTCTGAAGCCGGCCAGCCGTGCGCGTAGTAGTCGTCGAGAATTTCTTCGAGTTGGAGCAGCGGATTCCAGAGCAGCTGGGCGTAGACGTAGGCGGTCGGTCCCCAGAGTGCTGAGGCCCTGGTGTCGTCGCCGCAGATATTGATGCCTTGGAAAGCAGGAAATTGTTCGCTCAGGAAGCGGATATCTCGCCAGGCCAAGCGTGGATAGGGGTAGATGACCATCGGCAGAGAGTTGCCGCGGTAATCCCGCAATACGAGCTTGTCGGTCTTGGTGCTCCAATCCCGGAATAGACGTTCGAAGTTAGCGGCTGCCGATGGGGCGGCGTTCCAAGAAATACCGCGGGCAATGAAGAGCAGCACATTATCTTCTAACCGGGGGATATTGGCCGGTGGGTCAAGATAGACCGAGTAGGCGTAGATGGCGACCTCTTTGTTGGAGTTCAGGGCGCGGACGGCTTTAGCTGTACGGTTGGCCAGGGTGAACATCCGGCCGGAGACGCAGAGGCCGCCAGCATTAGAGCCGTGCTGTTCGCCATCGAGTTCGAGGCAGCGTTCACACTCGCACCAGCCAGAACTGTCATTGGCGGAAACAGGGAAAAAGTCGGGGATGGTATGGGAATGGCTGCTCTCATTGGTGGTGCCCCAGCGAGCGAACATCGCCGGTAAGTCGGGCTGCGAGTGGCAGAGCTTCCAGCGATTGCCAATCGGTTTGCGGCGCTCGCCCTTGACCAGCGCGTAATATTCAGGATGGCTGTCGTAATAATCTTTGCCAATGGCTGCCTCGGAGGCGTGCCCGACTGAACCGAGTTTCGAACTGCCCATACCATTGAAACGTCCCCAGCGGATCAGCTTCTGGCGGGAGTTACTGCTGTGACGGCCGCCACTGCCGTAGTAGCTGTTGCGAATCGGCAGGGCCGGGCCGTCCTGGATGTCGCGGGCCGGGGGCGTTAATGCATCCAGCTGTGGGTAAAGGATGCCGTCTTCGCCTGGCCAGAGCATCCGGACGCCCAGGCTGTCGGACAAGAATCTATAGACGGCGTATAGTGTGCCGGTGCGAGCCATAAAGCGATCGGCCAGTGGATCGCGTTCGTCATCCCGGCCGGCCAGTTGTAGCAGTGCGCCTTGCCGACGGATGATAAAGTGGTCGTAGGGAAGATCAGGTAATGGCGCGTATTTGCTCGCTCCGACGGCGAAACAGACGCTGTCGGTCGGCAATGCCTGCGTCTCCGAGCGAATCTCCGCCTGGCAATCGAGTGTCCGGCGCAATGCTGTGGACAGCTCCTCGGCCGCATAACGTGCGCTGGCTGTCGGCGCCTCCGCCAAGATGATATTGACGGCGCTGCCGCGGCGTAGCGGCCAGACGTCAGCACTTAGTTTACTGGCCGACAACAGTAAAATTAGGCTGGCGAAAAAAGTCAGGGTGTATTTAACCATAATTTATTGACCTTGCTGGACGTAGGGGTAGTAACCGAAGTAGAAATCATAGGGCGGGCTGCTGAGTTGCTGGGGCGAGAGCGCGACGGCACTGCCGTCGAGCATCAGGCAGTTAGCGCGGTTCGAGTGGCGGGTATGAATCAGGCAGCCTGGCGAACCATTGGTGGTGTTGAAATAATAGTATTGCCGAGGAGGGTCGTTGCTGGGATGGATGGTGTCAGCCAAGAGTATGATGTTGCTCGGGCTCGCTGAGGTGGCCGGTTTGTAGGTCTTGACAAATTGGTCGCGTTTGGTAAACAGCCGCTGCAGGCCGCCGTAGCTCATAGCATAACGCGCGCCTTCGTATTTCAGCCACTGGGCAGGATAGAAACTCGGGCAGCTGATCAGATTCATATTTTGCAGATAACCTTGCGCCTGAAGATACATAGGCCAATACTGCCGGACTGAACCGATTTTATTGCCATTCGGTGGCATAAAGTCATCATAGTCATCGCAATACTGATGCATCAGCAGCGAGACTTGCTTCTGTTGATTCAGGCAGGCTGTCTGCCTAGCTTTGGCGGTAGCTTTAGACAGCGCTGGTAATAGCATCGATGCTAAAACTGCGATAATGGCGATGACGACAAGTAACTCGATTAAGGTAAATTGTTTTTTCATTTTTCTCCTAACTGGTCTGGTCTGGCCTAGTTTGTCGGCGATGACAAAGTCTGCTGAAGTATTTGGCTGCTGACGGTCTGGCAATGCATTCGAGCAAGGCGTACACAGCGCTGTTCGCCATCGTTTTATTGTGTTGCCGCTCTAGGTTCAAGGCTTGCGAAATCAGCCGTTCTGTTGCTACACTTTGTCTCCGGGCTTACCCAGTGGTGCCTTATCGGTGCGGTTTAAGGGTATGCCAATTCCCACTTCTTTGCGGGCTTCGGTCACTGGAGGTAATGCAAGTCTGACCCTGCGGGGTATTTGTGCTAGTCCTGTTCCTTGCAACCTGGCTTATTTGAATCGCCCGCAGCAGATACTAAGATGTTAACGACTACAATATAAACACGCGCCGGTATTTCACAAGTGGAAAGGGTGAATAACCACCCTTGAATTTAAGAATTGTAGGTTGAATTGGAGTGTTCGACTAACTAGCAAATGGCAAAATTTGCCTATTATGGCAATCTGATAGTGCGGTTTTGCAGACAGTGATTTTGGCATTGCCAGGGGGTGGTAATTGAAGGTCACTTAAGCATTGAAAATCTAGTTTCCGGGTTGTTTTTTCAGCGACTTGCTTTATCTTATCTGTTTGCTCGCGTCAGTCAGTCGCGAACGAGATACTACTGTCAATGAGTTATTAGCTAGATGATACTATTTCTCGACTGTCCCCTCGCGGTGCGACTGAAACGCTAAATTCTCGGACGTTGTGGACTTTGTTGTCTTGCTGTGATTTATTTGCCGAGAAACTTTTTCTCCAAAAGCAAGAAGTTGGAGGATAGTAGTACGGAAAAACACAGAAGATAAGAAAGAGGAGATGTCCGTCCGCAGATTACAATGGCTGGTGTCTATACTAGCACTAGCGTACTTGCGCCTAAGGACAGGCTGCTTTTTCAGCATCAATTGATTTCACCCTAATATACTAAAAAACTAACACCACGAGGAAAAATGTCTCAAGAATTCCATTTCTGCCTAGCTTTGCCCCGCCGTCGTTTTACGCTTATTGAGCTACTGGTAGTTATTGCCATTATCGCTGTTTTGGCTTCTATGCTATTGCCGGCCTTACAGAAGGCGCGCGATCGGGCACAAGCCATTCTGTGTGCCAGTAACTTGCGTAGTACTGGGATATTCGCGGTCAATTATGCCCAGGATTACGACGAATACGCTCCCTTTGCCTACCGGGTTGGTGGCAGTTGTGAGGGCTATGCGGCCCAAGAGCAAGGCGGTTCTTGGTTCGTGATGCTGGCGCCATACGCCGGACTCAAACCGTATGGGCATTACCGGATTTCCACCTCACCCTATAGCTTTACCAAGTACACCAAGCCGCTGATTTTCAGCTGTCCGGGACGTAATGCCGAGGGGGTCGACGATTACGCGCAAGGCGGCAAAATCAATTTTGCCCCGCAGACCGCCTCCAGCGGGACCAAGAGCGCCTATTATCGCGATGTTGACATCGGCGGCAGCAGCAAGCAGCTACGCCGGGTGCAGATGTCCAGGGTCGATCAGGCCAGCCGCAGTCTTTTCATAATGGACGGCGCGCAGACCCACTACCCATTTTATGTCAATCCTTCTACGGCCGCGCTCAAGTCGTATCCGGCCACTCATAGCAATGGCACTTCTTGGAATGGGCTTTACTTTGACGGTCACGTCGAAGCAATCTCTCGGCCGTGGTTGATGGCCGCCTACGTGAATTATTCGTTCCCGATTTGGGTCAAAGAGAAATAGAATCCCCTCACAATTACGACCAGAGAACAGCATTATGAACAAACTTTTTTTTCTTGCCACTGCACTAATTACCACGGCACTTTTTGCCGCGACTGACATCGAACTCACCCCCAGCGGTAGTTTCGAGCAGCCTTACCAAAAAACGTTTCATATCCGGCGACTGTTACGCGATGCCGCTGGCAAGGTCATTGCGCATCCTGAGGGTGCGATTACTGACCGGGTTCAGAGCGAAAAGGTCTTTGCTGGTACACACGCGTTGTTGTTGGAAGCCCAGCTTGGCGGGCACGAGATCAACAGCAACCGAGATGTCCTGCAGTTGCTGCCCAACGCGAAATACGAGTTCAGTTTCCGCTACTATATAGCCGCTAAAGGGCCGGAAACTCGTATCTCAGGACGGGTTATATTCGAGCTTGGCGACGGTAAGTACAAATATCTCTTCCCGGAGGGTGATAATATTCCAGGCAAATGGCACCAGCTTAAGGTTCAATTCTATCCACCGGCTGGGACTGTCCGGATGTCCACCACGCTGTGGCCTTCCAATGGCCCTTATAAGATTTATGTCGATGACATCAGGGTCGCCGCTCTGGCAGGCAGCCCAGCGATCGACGCGGCGGCCTCGGCCGGGATTTTGCTCGATTCTCCAGAATGTACTGTCTGGCAACAGGCCAATTTTCGTCGGGTGGATGCCGTCGGCATACCGGCTGGCGTGCCAGAGACAACTGCTGTCGAGCTGACTGCCGCTGCCAATGAGCGCGAGCCTTTTCAGCTTGTGGTGACCCCGAAACAGGATTTGCGACAACTGACCTTGCACTTTTCTGATTTGAGTGGCAGCGCCGGGACCATCCCGGCGCAGCTGCAAAGCTATGGCGTGCTGAAGTTCGTGCCGATGCGCAATCCCGACAATCCGACGCTTAAGGGCGAGCTCGCCGACCCGATTGTTCCGGCTGTCGCCCTTGACGCAGTCGCCGGGAAGAATGCTGTTTTTTTCGTCAAAATATACGCTCCCAGTGATGCCAAACCAGGGCGCTATGCCGGCAGCATTGCTTTGCGTTCAGGTGCCGAAACGCTTACGACGGTGCCAATCGTGCTGACTGTGCGCAATTTTGTTTTACCGGACACTTCGCATTTGAACACCTTCTTCTACGGCAACGTCGGTCACATTATCAAAGATTACCAAGACATTCGTTCTAGTCGAGAGATTGCCGATGACGTGTCCGCATTGTTGCAAGACCACCGCATCAACGGCAACCAGTGCATCAAACCACCGCCCCCGAAATATGAGGTTTCTGGCGACACCTTGACTGTGACCGACTGGAGTGAGTTTGATGTTTTTGTTATTCAACAGTGGAAGAAATTCGGTATCTGTAACTTCACGGTGCCGTTGTTGGGGATGTTAGGCGATAATGGCGGCTGGTTCAACGCTGGCAAGCTCACACTTTTTGGCGCGCCGATCTTTTCTGAGCGGGCTCGCAATCTGGCTGGCCAGTACGCCCGTCAGTACGATGAACATTGGCGGAATTCCTTCCCGCCCCAGCTGCGCTATTACAGTTACATCTATGACGAGCCGGCGGCCAAGGTTTACGAGGAGTTGAACCGGCTTACTGGCGAAATCAAAAGGCAGGCGCCTGGCTTCCGCTTTTTCACGCCTCACGTAGTTGACCCAGACTTGCCCCATTTTACCGTGTTCGCGGTGCCGTTTGGTTTTGGCTATGTCAAACCGGAGCTTCAGCGCGGACGCGAAATCTGGTACTATAATTGGCCCCATCCGCTTGACCATCATAGTTATAGCAAAAATCGGCTCTTTGCTTGGCAGATTTACGCCAATGGCGGCGAAGGCGGGCTCACCTGGCAGATGACTGCTACGCCCGGAGCAGAGGTAAATCCGTGGACTGATCTGGAGAAGACCTACCACAACGGCCATAACACCACAGTCTTCCCCGCGCTTAGCCCAGGTGGCAAGCTGGTGCCGACCTTGCGGCTGGCGCAAGTGCGTGAGGCGGTGGATGATTTCGATTATTTGAAACTATTGGAAGCGAAGGTCGAATCACATTTCCCTGGTCAGGGCAAGGCGCGGGTGGCAGAACTGCTGCGGGAATTGCTGCCGGAGTTACCGTTCGATTTTGTCAACGACAGCAATCTGCTCTACTCCCTGCGGAATAAAATCGCTGACGAAATTGAGGATTTCGACCGCGCGCCGGTGGCACTGGCACACTCCATACCAGCGGAAAATACTGCTACTGAGTTGTCGCAAGTGCGATTCACTGTGTTTGCGCCAGATGGCGCAACGGTAACACTGGCCGACCGTCCCGCTGGGATTGTCAGCAACGGCCGGTTCGAGGCTGAGTTGAATCTGGAGCGCATTGGCGAGAACCGTATCTCTATTGCGATCACGCACGCCGACCAGACCCGGATTTTAACCCGGCGCTTCGTACTCAAGCGCGATGCCAATCTGGCCAAGCTTGAGCAACTCGCCGCTCAGTTGGAAAAAATCTCTCTTCTGGCTACCACTGAGCGTGCGTTCTTGCAGGCCCATTCAGCTGGGGTTTACACTCTCGCCGACCGTGAGCATTGCGCTAAGTTGCTGGCTGAGGCTGAGAAACGGCTGATTGCCGCTCGTCTGGCGACCGCGCCGAGCGAGAGCAATCTACTGGTCGCTGCTGTGCGCCGTCAGGCGCAGTGGATGTTCGAGCAGCAACTCTATAAGCGCGCCGCCTACTACCTCGACTTGGCTGAGTCGTTCGGCCAAGCGCGACTTACCGCGGCAGGCCCGTTTAAGATTGAGCCCGTCAACCTGCACGACAATTTCGGCTTTCGCATCTCCAATGGCCTGATTGAGTTCACGCTCCTGGAATTAGGTGGTCGGGTGGTCTCATTCAAAGTCAATGGCACAGAGACTTTATGGGCCGGAGATTTGCACAAGACGTTACCGCTCGCGGTCCGCGCCGGTAAGCAATATCAGCGTTTCACCCATCTCGACATACCCTCCCTCGGCGGCTACGAGGATGCCGGCCTGGAGGTATTGCCGGAGTCAGCGGTGGATTGGGATTTAAGCGTCAAAGAGCTCTCGGACGAGCGTATTGCGTTGGAAGTATCGATGTTGATGCGAGGCGATAAGTTTCGTCTCTCGCGGGTAATGAGCATTGTCCCGGATTCGTTGGAACTGAAGTTCGACTACACCATTGCGAATGTCTATCCGGCTGAATTCAAGTCTGATGATCCGACGCATTACCAGTTCAGTTGGCGAGGCAGGATTATGCCTGCCATTGGCGAAGACCGGCAGGGTGACACGCTTGAAGTGCCGACTGCTCTCGCCATCCCCGCCACGGTATTCGACCGGCAGAATCCGGTTTTCTATGAACTGCGCTCAGTACCGCTGCAACAAAATTATCTCAGCGTTTTCAATCCTGAAAAGCAGGCCGGTTTTACCTGGCAACTCGATCCACAGATCAGTTTTGCCTACCTTTGGATGAATTCCAAAGGCAATCATCTCGGTGCTGGCAAGGTCTATACCCTGGAAGTCTTCCGGTCGTTCTACGGCAACAAACCCGGTGAGCCAGGCAATCGCCCGTTCGACATTAAGCCTGGCGAAGCGGTCAGTTTCTCGGTCTCACTTATCGGCCGGACTCGCTGAGCGAATCTCTTGCAAAAACAACAAGCCGCAGTGAAGCATCTGACTTCACTGCGGCTTGTTTATTTGCCTAGCCCGGTTTAATCTACGTCGGCGGCTATTTTTCGTTATGGGGACAATTGGAGCGGGTGAAGGGAATCGAACCCTCCTAGCCAGCTTGGGAAGCTGGAGCATTACCACTATGCTACACCCGCCTTTGTCTAACCTTTAATGTATATGGACAGCGAGATTTTGCAACTCACGCAGCAAAAAAATATTCACGCTTAGGTCGCGCCTGAATCTTTGCCCATCAGCTGGAGTAGCCCAGCCAGAATGGTGGCAGGATGTGGTGGGCAGCCAGGGATGTAGAGGTCGGGCTTGATGATCTCCTCAAGTCCAGCGTGGCATTCGCTGCTGTCCTGGTAGATGCCGCCGGATATAGCGCAGGCGCCGCAGGCGATCACCCACTTCGGTCGCGCCATCGCAGAATAGGTTTTCTGTAAGCCGATAAGCATATTTCGGGAGATCGGCCCAGTCACCAGCAGGCAATCTGCGTGTCGTGGCGAGGGGGTGACCGAGATGCCGAAGCGCGACAAGTCCCAAGCAAGGGTATTGAGGACGTTGAAGTCGAGTTCGCAGGCCGCACAACCTCCAGCGGAGACTTGCCGGATGCTCAAAGAGAGGCCACAGATTCTTTGCAGCTCGGCTGACGCTTGTCCGTCCTGTTGAGGGTCAAGCAGTCCTTGCCGGCTAAATGCCGCCAAGTGGTATTCTTTCGGGTCGAAGCTGATGGCGCCAGTGGGACAGGCTGCTGCGCATTCACCGCAGAACAGGCATTTGCCAGTATCTATCGCCAAGGCTTGCCCCGGGATTTGGACAATGGCTCCGGTCGGGCAGATTTCTTGGCAGAGAAGGCAGTTTTTCCGGCATTTAGCCGAGTCGAGAGTTGCTCGCCCTTGGAATCGGTCAGGGAGATTAGGCGGCGCGGGCGGGAATTTACCAGTTTGGTAGCCTTGTTTGAGGCGTGCTTTGAAGACATTGAACATATAATGACCTGGGTGAGTTAAGGGTGATGGCCGGGCTGATTACAGGTCGTGACCGCAGTATGACAGATTGAAACTTTTGTTGCAGATGGGGAAATGTGAAATCTGCTCACCGCGCAGCGAGAGAGCGAGGCCGAACCAGTTGTGGAATGACGGGTCCACGATTTTATAACGCCGGAAAGTGCCATCTTCGCCGGTGATGGCTACGTGGCACATTTCGCCACGCCAGGCCTCGACTAGCGATACGGCAATCATATTGGGGGGCAAGGCCACGGTCTTGCTGCTGCTGCTGCTGTGGTTCTCCTTTTGCCAATGCGACAGTTTGTCTTTCAGCCAGGCGGCCGAGGAGGCAATCTCCTGCCGCCAGATCAATGCCCGGGCGAGGACATCGCCGCCAGAGGCTGCCGTCAGGGCTGGCGCAGAGACGGCATAACAGCCGTAGGGATGCGTGTGGCGGATGTCGTGCTTTAAACCAGCGGCTCTGGCCGGCGGACCGACCAGGCCGATGTCACGGGCGGCTTTCTGGGTCACGGTGCCGGTATTTTCAAAGCGGTCTAGGGCAGTCGGCGCTTCGAACATCAGTTCGAGGGCGTTATCGACATCCAGAAGTACGTGATCCAGCCAAGATAAAATTTTTGTTGCCGTAGCGGGTGTAAGGGCAAAGCGTACGCCGCCGGGGCAGATAAGGTTGCGGCCAAACCGGTTGCCGCAAATTTCCGCAGTCATATTGAGAAATTCTCCGCGCAGTCTTCCACAGAAAGCGGCAGTAGTCAGGAAGGCCACATCGCCGGCCAGGGCGCCCAAGTCGCCGACGTGGTTGGCCAGTCTTTCCAATTCCGCGGCAATGCCGCGCAGCAGCAGCTGACTTGGCTCAGGCTGCAACTCCGGCGACAGGCTTTCGCAGAGCTGCGCGTAAGCGCTGCTCGAAGCGATGCTTGAATCGCCGGAGACGGTGGCGATTATAGGCAGCGTCCGGCGGTCCGGGCCGCCTAAGAGCATCTTCTCGATGCCACGATGCTGATAGCCGAGCGATATTTCCAAGGAAAAAACGTCTTCTCCCAGGCATTGGAAACGGAAATGCCCCGGCTCAATGACTCCGGCGTGGACAGGCCCGACTGCGACTTCGTGAGTGGCTTCGCCTGCCAAGGTGAAATAGTCGGTGTCGCCGACGGTGATGCGCTTGGTGGTGTTTACTGCTGCGGTGCTTCCGCCTGGTAGCGGGGGTTGGAAGCGGAGTGGCTTCAGCCAAGGGTGACCGCTAATGCTCAGGCCATATTGTTCGGCCAGCTCGCGCTCAAACCAGTGAAAAGCCGGGCATTCCGGAGTCAAGGAGTCAAACGAGTCTTTGACTACCGTCCTGACCAAGTCACAATTATTTTCTTCAGCATTGGTCAGGACAGCGAGCAATTCCAAGTCTTGATCCTGCCCGGCGTTCTCGTTGTTGGCGGGCAGGCCAAAAAATGCGCTCACTCGTCGGTTCTGCTGGTTTACCAGCTCCAAGAGTGTCTCGCGAAAGGCCTCGACAGGCAGTATCGGGACGCTTTGCAGCGGTACGGCGGTAGCGTTGTTGATGGTTAATCTTGTAGCAGTCATAGTCAGAGCAGGTTTTTTATCCAGAGTATGGCGATATATCCTAAGACCAGGACGCTAATAGCAGCGACTCCCGGGATGATATTCAGTTGTTCGGCGGCGGACTGGGCTGGCAGGCGGTCATCGTTGTCAGGTAAGGGAGTCCCCATAGTCATTGAGAGACAGGCAGTGGCCATCCCGGCGAAGATGATGAACAGCAACACCAGGATTAGGATTGCTAAAAGTGGCGGTAAGTTGACGATGAGCAGGTATTCAGTTACGAACAGTGGCGATGGCGGGGTGCCACAGATAGCAAATAAGCCGAACAACCAGAGGAAGGCGGTACGCGGCATCGTGCTGAACATCGCGGTAACGCTCTTAATGCTGCGAGTGTTGAAACCGACCAGGATGTTCCCGGCTAAAAGGAACAGCATCATTTTGCAGATGGAGTGGGCGATGACGTGGGTGGTCAAGGCGGCCTGGTAGTAACAGAGCAGCAGCGCGCAAAGACCCATATGCTCAATACTGGAATATGCCAGCATCCGCTTGAAGTCTTTTTGCCGGATAATCAAAAAGGCGGCCACTAGCACTGAGAGGGTGCCCAAGACGGTCAGTAAAGTTCGGCAGAAGGGCAAGACTGCCTCGGGCGCTAGACGCAAGGTGCGCATAATGGCGAGCAGGCAGCAGTTAAGCAGTGCGCCGGACAATAAGGCTGATACTGGCGCGGGTGCCTCGCTGTGAGCATCAGGCAGCCAAGTGTGGAACGGCACCAAGCCCATTTTGGTGCCGAAGCCGGCCAAACAGAAGACGAAGGCGATTTTGAACCATACGGGATGGAAAGTAGTCCCTGGAGCAGCCAAGTCGGCAAAGCCGAGGCTGGCTGGCGGATAGGGTGAGATTTTGCCGGCGAAACCCAGTAGTAGTATGCCGAATAACGCCAGGCCGATGCCGATGGAGCAGAGCAGCAGATATTTCCACATTGCTTCGAGAGAGCTCTCGGAACAGTGGTACAGGATTAGCGGCGCACTAGCTAGGGTGGTGGCTTCGATGGCGACCCACATCAGCCCGAAATGAGCAGAAAGGATACTTAGGTTCATCATACTCACGAAGGCGAGCATAAAGAGCACGAACAAGTACTGATGCATTGTACGAGTGCCTGGCGTGCGGTGTTCGCTATGCTCGCGCGAAGTCGGCAACCAGAAGCAGGTGTGAACCGAGATAGCCAAGAAGAGCCCGGCAGTCACTTGCAGGAAAAAACGGCTGAGGCCATCTGCAGCCAGAATTTGCTTGCCGCCGAGATATAGGCTGAAAAGCTCGCGTTTGGGCAAGAGCAAATCTGCTCCGAGGGTTAAACAGAGGACCAAGCCGGCGGCTGGTAACAGGCTGTAGAGCGCCAGGTGGTGTTTGCGTAGGAGTGGAGCAGCGGCAGCAAAAAGCAGCGGTATGACGACCATAAGCAGGGATAGCATAACTTGTTTCCGGAGACGATAGAGGTTGATGGTTGTGGCCAGTGCGAGCGGGTTCAACGCTGCTGGTATTTAGTCACCTAAAGCGTTGAGCGAGTGGGTGTCGATATGCTGGAAATTGCGATTGATATTGAAGACGGCAATGCCCATAATGAAGACCAGAGCGAAGACATCGAGCAGCAACCCTAGTTCGACTAGCAGGCCATTATGGATCATCATACCAGTGCCGAAGATACTGATGCCATTCTCGAAAACCAGAAAGCCGATTACTTGAGTGATGGCTTTGCGGCGAGTGATAATCAAGAACAGGCCGGTGCTGATGGTGCTTAGCGTGGCCGGCATTACCAGTAAAGACGCGCCTTGAGTGCCTGCTGGCATAATGCTGCCCAGCCAAAAAGCCCCTCCAGTGAATACGAGGATACTGGCTAGCGACAGCGAGTAGCCGACTATCGGCTCCAGCTCGCGGCTGACGTCAGTTTTGCGCATTGTGTACACGAGCAGATACGGCATTAGGCCGCCTTTGATGACTAGGCTGAGTAACATCACCAGCAGGTATTCCCAATTGCTGCCGTCAGCCGGATGAACACAGACCAGTGGCATTATTCCGAGCAGAATGCCCTGAATAGCAACAAGTTTAATGCAATGCAGCAGCCGGCTGCTGCTGGCCAGCAGTAAGTTTAGCACTAGCAGCGCGCCGAGAATCAAGTTTAGTAATTCATTCATCACAAGTTTCCCCCGGTTCCAATCACAGTGAGCGCCAGCGCAATTAAGGCGGTGCAGAGTGCTCCCAACAGAAATTGCGGGAGTTTGAGAAAGCGGAAGCGCGCAGTTACTGCCTCGACTACGCCGATGGCAATTCCGCCGACGAGTACCCCGAGGATGTGCAGTCCGAGCATCAGTGGCGGCGAGGCCAAGTTACCCGGTATCAGCATCAATACTACGAAGGCGGTCATTAGCCAGAGTTTCAGGGAGGTGCCATATAAGATGAAAGCCAGGTCGGGGCCACTGTAATCAAGAATCATTGCTTCGTGGATCATCGTCAGTTCCAGGTGAGTCGCTGGGTCGTCAAAGGGTACGCGGCTATTTTCGACCAGCATTATGATGAAAGCGATACCGGCGGCTAGAACAACTGCGGCAATGACCGTTGGGATGTTCGCCGGTAACGGGCAGGACAACATCCCGGACAAGGTTAATGAGCGGCTGGCAAAGGCGAGGAAACCGATGACTGCAAAGAATGCTCCTTCAGTCAAGGTGGCGAACTGTACTTCACGGCTGGCACCCATCCCCGCGAAACTGGAGCCTGTGTCCATCGCACCGAGGACGAGCGCAAAGCGCTCCAGGCCGAGCAAATAGGCGAAGAAGAACATATCTCCGGCAAAGGCAAACGGGCTAGGTTGATTTGCGTATGGCAGGAACAGTAGCGCAATCATTAGTGCGGCTAATGCTCCCAGTGGCGCCCAGCTGATCAGCCCGCAGCTGGTGGTGGTGCGGATACAGCCTTTGCGGATTAGCTTGAAGAGGTTGTAATATGGCTGCAGAAGCCTGGGGCCTTGGCGCCCGGCAAAACCGGCTTTGGTTTTGTTGATTACTCCATTGAGCAATGGCGCGAGTATTAGTGCCGCAGTCATTCCTGCCCACCAAAAGAATGGGTTGTTATTCATATTGGTAATCCGTGCTAATGCAGTTAAGGGAGTGGCTCATTCGTAGTTGGTAACAGCTGTGCGGCCGGTTGGCGCAGCTCGGGAAAAATGCTGTCAAGGTGGGCAGTCGGCGTCGAACTCACCGCCGCATAAATCAGCATCGCAATCAAGGCGATGACCACCATCAAGATATAGAGGTGCAAGTACCCGGACTGAATGCGCCGGGTACCGGCCGCGATATGGCCGGTGAGCTTGCTGAGCGGATGCCAGATATAGCGGTCAGCTGGGTCGGGGATCGTAATGCTGACGCCGGCCTTTTCCGGGAAGTACCCTTCCACAGGAACAGTGCTGCGATTCTGGCCTTTGCTGAGATTGAAAAAATCGGTCAGTGGCTGCGCGAAAGCAGTTCCGGTGTACTGCATCCTGGCCGTCGGAAGCGCGTAGCCGCAATCCCAGGTGCAACCCGTTTCCAGCGGCTGTTTGCGTCTCTGCCAGCGCCGCAGGAATCCCAGAATCGCCATCAAGGCGATGGCCGCGAGCGAGAAGTTCCTGACTGCGGCGAGGGTCCGGCTGCCGGCTTCGACAGGGGCCGACCATAATGCGGCGCCAACCTGTCCTGACTGTTGCAGAACACCAGGCAGGACGTGTGCCCATAACCACGGAGTGACAATGATGCTGGCGGCAGTCAGGACGGTGAGGAAAATTGCTGGCCCGAGCATCAACCGGCTCTCTTGCTGGTTGTTACGGTTACACTCTGAGCGCGCTTCGCCGAGGAAGACGGCTGCGGTGGCCTTGCAGAAAGTCGCCGCCGCCAGGCCGCCGGTCAGCGCTAGGGCGATAGCCGCTATAATGGCGGCAGCCAAGATGATGTTGTTGCCGCTGAGAATGCCCTGGAAGGCCGCCAAGTAAATCATTATTTCGGACAGGAAGGCATTGCCTGGTGGCAGCCCGCTCATTGCCGCCGCGTGCCCGATGAACAAATTCTTGCTGATAGGCATTTTTTTGCCGAGTCCGCCCATCTTATCGATGGATAGCGTGCCGCTGGTTTTGAAAATTGCACCAGAGAGCAGAAACAGCGTGCCTTTCAGTAGGGCGTGGTTCCAGATGTGCAGCATCCCACCGCCGAGTCCACAAATCGCCATTGTGGCATTCTGTTCTGACAATCCCAGAAAACCTAGGCCTAGGCCCATAAAGACGATGCCCATATTTTCGATGCTGGAATAAGCTAGCAGCCGTTTCAAGTTGACCTGTGCCAGGGCCAAGATGATTCCCAGCAAAGCGCCAATTAGGCCGATGCTCAACAACAGCCAGCCGAGCACGACTGGCGAAGTGCTCGGGAGGAAGCGCAGAAGGCCATAGATGCCGAGGTTGACCATCGCGGCTGACATAACGGCAGCTACTGGCGCCGGGGCCGCAGGATATGCTTCTGGCAGCCATACGTGCAACAGTGGGAAGCCGGCTTTCAGGCCAAAGCCCAGCAACCCGCAGATGATGGCAATGCTGGCGTATCCCGGTACAGTGCTATCTGCAAATACAAACATCAGGATCAGGAACACCGCGGTGGCGTGGCAAGCAAGCAGATACACCCAAGATGCGTGCCGGACTTGCTGTTCCCGAAAATTGAAGGCGACCAGGGCGAAGCTCATTACGCCCATCAGCTCCCAGGTCAGCAGCATTTCTATATAGGTGGTTGCAGCGGTGACGAGTAGCATCGACAGTAGGGTCAGATTGAAGAAAAACCAGTATGTACCCTGGCGGTGTTCGTCGGGCCCTTTGAGATAGCCTAGCGAATGGCCGGCCGCAGCTAACCCGACAAGCACAATTGGCAGCATAAAGAAGGCCGACAAGGCGTCGATTTGCCAATGCAGTCCCAGAAAAGCAAAGTGGATTTTTTCTGCCCATTGGGCGACGTGCGGCACCGCGAGGGCTAGGCCGGCGGCGCTGCCTAGGATGGCGCTCGCCGCGCCGACCCATTTTGCCTGATTTGGTCGTCGCCGCAGGGTCCACGACCAGGTCGCGCCAAAGAAGAGCAGGAAGAACATAGTAGCGAACATTGTAAAGCTGAACATAGTAGAAACCGGCACAGTGCTTCTCCCGGACAAGTGATGATAATAGGTACAATGAAGTCCGTAAATCATTCTAGTAGAAAATATTAATATACAGCACGAATCCCAGTTATGAATTCACTGCGGTGGTGTTATAGCCTACTTGTGCTATTACAGGACACAATTGCAGTAGGAGTGGCAGAGCTGGCAGAATGAACGCATTTTTGACGCTTATGTATGGCTAGAAGACTCTCTTGATAGAGTGGGCAAGACCAAATGAAATAAGTATTGGCAGAAAATCGACTTGCCTTTGGGGGTGGCGGGCAAGTTGAAAAGACAGAGTCAGAAAAAGTCGGGAATTTCTCCTGATAACCAAATGCGGTTGCCAAGGCAGAGCTTGATCTGTTTTTGGGAAAAAGTATCAACACTATAAAATTACTCCTGAATTGCTGTTTGTCAACTCCAAGGCGGGATTTTCGTTTGCCGAACTAGCGAATCGGCTGCTGCAAGAACTACGAGTTGACCACAAAATTCAAACATTGCGATTTGGGGTGAGTGTACTTCTCAACTGCTCGACAGCAACCATAAAAATCTTTTCTCGTTTACCTTGCTAAAATCTAAAACAGGAATATAGTAAAGGTGAATTCGCAATAAATTAAAGTGTGCTGTAAAACAAGGTTACACTTTGTCCCCGGGCTTACCCACTGGGGCGCGGTT
>CAZUCG010000005.1:0-18940 GCA_964619145.1 uncultured Lentisphaeraceae bacterium
ATGGGCTGTTGTTTTTTGCCGTACTTGCCGCGTCGATGGTCTATGATGGTCTATTGAGAGGTTTAGGAAGCAGTTCAGGCGGAGCGAAGATAGGCCACCACTGTCCTGGGCAGAAACAGGAAACGCACATCGCCAATGGCGGTAACTTGCAAAAGACCAATGTAGTATCATATTTATAAACTTACCATCTCGCTCGGTTTCGCTTTGAGTGGCTGCCGTAGTGCGTATCTGCATAAGCTGTTTGCGAACGCCATACTTTATCAAGCAGGAGAATTATTCTGATGTATAGCAAAATTGCTCTTTGTTTTTGCTTGCTATGGTCTTGCCTGATTGTGTCCGGGCAGGGCAAAGTTGATGTCGCGCGTAATGAATGGATGAAAGGCTACGTCAAATTAGAGAGCGCGGACAAAGCCGATGAGGCCGATAATAAATTGATGGCCTTGCAACTCTACCGAGATACGATGAGCGTATTCGAAGAAGTCCGACGCAAATATCCACAATGGAATCCCTCGTTGCTGAATTACCGGATCAATTACTGTAAGCAGAAAATCAGCAAATTAGAGGAGAATATGAAAAATGACGCCCAGAGTATGTCGCGTGAGCGGCTGCTGCAGCTGATTGCCAAACAGACCCAGATTATTCACGAGAATTCGTTGCAGATACAGCAACTCACGACATCAGTCAGCGTATTGTCTGAATCACTGCAACGAGCCCGTACAGAGGCCGCGCAAAAGTCTGCCAGCGAATCGGAGTTCAGCTCGCTGCAAAAGGCGCGCCAGGAATTGGAAAGCCGCTGTCAGTTGTTGCAAAATAAACTCAGCAAAGCAGAAGAAGATACCGCGAATTTGCAAAAGCAAGTCGAGGACAAACAGGTGACGCGTAAATTGCGCGAGGGGCTGGAACAGTCGCAGGCTCAACTTAAGGAAGCGACCCGACAAATTGAGCAATTGCAGGGCAATCTCACTGCTACGCGCGCTGATTTAGCAAAGAAGGCGCAAGAGAATGAACGCTTGCTGCGAAACAGCAAAGAGTATGAATCACGGCTTGATCTGGCTTCTAAACGAGTGGCGGAATTGACCGCGATGCTGAATGACTTTAATTTGAAAAACCAGGTCTTGACGCTGAAAAGCGAACAACAGGCAGTCGAAAATAAGCTGGCCAAAGATACCGTTAAACGCTTGGAAGACGAAAAAAATGACCTGCAGAATGAAATTAAGCAGTTGCAAGTCGTGAGGAATAAGTTTGCTCTCGCCCAAGACGCGAAGCAAAAATTGACTTTGCAGATTACCGATTATGAGAACCGCTTGCAGGAAAGCGCGGAAAAGCTAAAGTTCGAAAGTAAGAATTCTGCTCAGCAGATGGAACAGCAGCGGGTGGAATTGCTCGCCTTGAGGGAGAGCCTGCTTTCAGCCAAGAAGGACCTGCTAGCTGCACAAAAAGAGAGCAAGGACCAAGCGGCGCTGGTATTGGCCAGCAACCAGGATAACCAGCGCCTGGGTGAGGACCTTGCGACCCTGAAAATCGAGAGCGAACAGCAGCGCCAGGAATTCCAAGCTGGCAGAGAGACCGCTGAGCGCCTGGCGAACGAACTCGCCGAGGCTAAACGCATCAATCAACAGCAAAAGTCTGAACTGGCAGCTGTTAGAAAAAATAGCCAGCAACAAGCCAACGAGTTGCAGCAGAAAAACTCTTCGCTGGTTGAGGCCGAGCAAAACACGCAGAAACTGCAGAATGACTTGAAAAAACTGCCTGCCTTGCTAGAAGAGCAGGAAAAAATTATCCTGGCGACTCGTAAAGAGCGGGATAATGCTCTGGCGCAACTTTTGGCATCGGCAAGTAAACAGGATGGCCAGCCTCAGAACGGAGATTCGATAGCGTTAAAAGCCGTAGTCGAGCAGCAGCATCAGGATTTGCTGGCTGCCAGGGAGACCACTGAGCGCCTGACGACTGAACTGGCCGAAACGAGGCGCACCAACCAGCGCTTGCAGCAGGAAGTCTCTTCTCAACGTGGGGCCGAGCAAAACGAGGAGAAGTTGCGGAGTGACCTGCAAAAGCTGCAGGGGTTACTAGAGGAGCAGGAAAAAATTATCGTGGCTACTCGTCAGGAGCGCGATAAGGCTCTGGCAGAACTTAAGCAAAACAATCCGGAGGTAGCGCGATTGCAGCTGTTTTTGACCAACAGCAAGAATGAACTGGCTCGCAAACATTCGGAATTAGACCTGGCCCTGACTGAATCAAACAAATTCAAACAAGAGTTGTTGCAAGCTGAGAACAAGCTAATGGCCTTGCAGCAGAAGATCAACGAACCACCCTCAGTGTCAGTTGAAGCACAACGGCTGGCGACCTTGACCCAGGAATTGCAGTCCAGCCAAAGCAATGCCAACACCCTGACGGCTGAATTACGCGGCACCACAGCGGACTTGCAGGAGAAAAGTGAAAGCCTGCGCCAATCCCAAAATTATGCCCTGAAGTTGGAAGGGCAAATCAAGCAACTGCGGGAATCGCAAAATGAATTCGCCAATATCGTCAAGCAATTGCAAAATAAAGATGAAGCCCTTAGCAGCAAGAATACCGAGATTCAGAATCAGGCGGAGCGTCTGGCCTCAGTCAATGCTGTTATCCTGGCCAAGACCGATGAGCTGACTTCCACTAAGACAGAATTACAGGCTCTGAAACGCAAGTTAAGCAATTTGGAGGTCACTAATGACCGACTGCTGGAACAAGTGACTAACTTTACTCGCCGACAAACCGAGACAGAAAAAATTGCCGCAGAATGGCAGATGCAGATGCAGACGAATAGCAAGCAACAGGAGGAACTGCAACGCCAGTTGCAGGCTGCCAAGGTGGAGCTCGAAGCCCGAAACCAATTGACCATCAAGCTCGAACAATTGGCCAGCAAAAATGAACAACAAGTCAAGTTGTTGGAGCAACGCCTGGCGGACGGAGATAAGAAACTCAGCCTCCTGCAGGAGGAGTTAGGCAGCAGCAAAACCAAGACCGCGGCCGTGGATGGACTGACAAGTAATTTGCTGGACTTGCAGAACTCTCTGGCAGCCAAGATGCGTGAAGTGAAAACTCTGCAAGTTGAACAACAGGCCAAGCAGACGCAACTGTCAGTCTTGAGCGAACAACTGCGCCGCAAAGATGAACAGTTTAAGGAGCTCTTGTCCAGTAATGACGCGAAGAGTGAGCGGATTTGGATGTCGCGGCTGGCTGAGCTGAATGCCAAGCTGGAAAACGAGGAGAATCGCCGCAAGGCACTAGAAGTGATTCTGATCCAGAAAGAATCTGAGGGCCAGAAAGAGCCCACAACTGAATTGCTCGCCAGCACCACCACCACCGCCGGCAAAGAATCTGCCGCGCTTAAGCCAGGAAAATTTCTGGCCGAACAAGAGGTGCTGGTCAATGGCTTCTTGCGCCAGGCCTTAGATGCCGAGAAAAAGCAGAAAGTTGAGGCGGCGCAATGGAATTACCACAAGGCCTTGGAGCTCCAACCCGCTAACTTAATGGCTTTGAAACGCCTGGGCTTGCTGGCTTCCAACAGCGGTAATTATGAGGATACAAGCAAATATCTGAAGTTGGCATTTCGTTATGACCCCGATGACTTGGATGTCCTCGTGGCCTTGGGATTCGCGATGCTTAATCTCGGACAAACAGAGTGGGCATTCTCATTCTTGGGACGAGCTGTGGCACTAGCCCCCGATAATGCTACTACTGCAAGGCTGTTCGGAGGAGCACTCGTGGACTTGGGCTGGACCCAGGCGGCCGAAAGCCAATTCAAGAAGACCCTGGAGATAAATCCTAAAGACGCCCACTCGGCCTTCAATCTCGCAGTCCTGTGCTTAACGGCCAACCCGCAACGCCTGACAGAAGCCAGAAAATGGTACGAGCAGGCAGTGGCCAACGGCGCCGAAAAAGACAGCAAGTTCGAGACCGCCTTCCTGAACAAACCGTGATAGCGGGCAGCAGGAAAGTCAGCAGTTAGTACCCGATTTTGTGAGTGCACGACGGCGCCAGCCGTCTTCAAAAAGATCATTTGCAGGAAAATTGTTATGAGCCATTTGTCGATTGTTTTGCAGAAGTTGTATGAGAATATGGATGAGGCTACAGTTGGACAATGGCTGGTGAACCCCGGACAGACGGTCGCCAGCGGTGACATCTTGGTGCAGTTGATTACTGACAAGATGTCTGCCGAAATTACCGCACCAGCAGCTGGTGTTTTGCAGGAAATCCTGGTGCCGGAGAAGTCCACCGTGCCTTTTGGCGTGACCTTGGCGGTGCTCTGTACCGATGGCGAGAAATCTTGGGATAGCGCTGCCTTGCAACAACAAAACCAGGCCTTGCAGTCGCAGCACCTGGCCCACAATAACCTCGATATAAGTATCTTGAGCAGCGCTAAAAGCGTCAGCCCAGCAAGCCGAAAAGCGTTTAAGGCCGCACCAGCCGCTAAAATCTTCGCCCGTAATCAGGGCGTGGACTTGCAGCAGGTAGCTGATTATGTAGAGCGGGAATATATCCATCGGCAGGATGTCGAGGCGTTTATTCAATCGCGCCGCGAATCTGCCATCGCGCCCGCGCAGCCAATCGCGCCGACGCCTCTGAAGCAAGCGCGGGTGGTCTTGATCACAGGTGCCAGCGGCGGTATCGGCTTGGCGACGGCCCAGAAATTGGCGGCTCAGGGCTATGCCTTGGCCTTGCAATATCGCAGCGACGCAGCAGCACTGCAGGCCTTGCAAGAGCAATACCAGGAAAAAATCCCAGTGGAACTATTTTCTGCTGATCTGCTGACTGCTGGCGGGCCTGCCTTGCTGGTGCAAGAAGTAGGCGCGAAAATGGGCCGACTCGATGCACTCATTTGCTCTGCCGGCGCGCTCGATGACGCACCGGTGGCTTTTATGCAGGACCAGCAATGGAATAAAATCCTGCACTTGAATTTGACGGTGCCCTTTGAGCTTACCAGGGCAGTGGCGATGCCGATGTCAAGGCAAAAGTGGGGCCGGCTGATTTATCTGTCCTCGGACGCCGGGCGGCTCGGCGCCGCCAATCGCTCCAATTATGCGGCCGCCAAAGAAGGCCTGTTGGGCTTTACCCGATCGGTCGCCCGCGAATTGGCCGGGCTAGGAGTCACTGCCAATGCCGTTTGCCCAGGCTTCATCGACACCCAGATGACGGCCGTTATCCCAGAACGCCGCCGGCAAGATATTTGTAAAAGTATCCCGTTGCGCCGCTTCGGACAACCGCAGGAAGTGGCCGAACTGATTGCCTTCTTGGTCTCAGAAGGATCGTCGTATCTGACTGGACAGCAATTCAGTGTCGATGGCGGGTTGTTTATGGGCTGAAAATAACTGCTCAATGGCAATGCCCTCATTAGTGCTAGCTGAG
Organism: uncultured Lentisphaeraceae bacterium; assembly: GCA_964619145.1. GTDB lineage: Bacteria > Verrucomicrobiota > Lentisphaeria > Oligosphaerales > Oligosphaeraceae > JAAZIZ01. The sequence continues at coordinate 5,383 of CAZUCG010000005.1, forward strand.
GGATTTTGGGCAATGCCCTCAATAGTGCTAGCTGAGGGATTTTGCTTACTGGCAAATATTATGTTGTTGCTAATTCAGGCAACTGGGTTAAAACGCTAGTAAATAGTCGGCCAGCGCACGATACAAAGTAGTCACAGCCAATATCGCGCAATGCCGGCCGGCAGCCGGCTCGCATTCCCCAGAACGGATTATTTCACCTGCACTTATCGACAAAGCCTCAGTAACTGTCTTGCCCTTGGCCCGACGCGCCACCGCTCGCCCGCAGGCACTGGTATTGCCGCAGCCAACGGTATAATACTTGATGTCTTCTAGACGATCATCTTGGATGACGAGATAAAATTCCATCTCATCACCGCAAATACCCTTTACCGAAGCCGCCGCGGTCGGGTCGTTCATCCGGCCAAAAAATTCATCGGCAGGCGCTGAACTACTTGCCTGATCCTGGTTTGCTAAGTTATTCATCAATCCTGGACTCCATTTACACTGTATTAGATAAGCATAAAAATATCAGTCGCTAAAATAAAATATATTAGCAGAAAATATGCCAAATAGGGAGGACTTGCCGATAGCCCCGAGGCACACCAACAACCTAAGCAGTCTTTTGCCTGCTCAGCGATATAATTATCCCGATTTAGATGGCCGAAGATTGGCAATAATCGTGCAAAGGAGTATATTTGTAAAAGATGAATAATGCATTTTGCATTTTTAGCGCTGTTTCTTGACCAAGCCGGTGCAGCGTTTGTAAATTGGTTGGTTCAGCAGGAAACGAAGAGATGAACAAGCGGCAAAAAACCTCCCCGCCTGATTTCCAGGCCTTGGAGTTTACCATCCTCGACTCATTAAACGAGGGCGTCTTCACGGTCGATCGGGACTGGCGAATAACCAGTTTTAACCGCGCGGCTGAGGAACTTACTGGCATCCCGCGGGAGCAGGCGCTCGGCTGCCGCTGCTCAGAGGTTTTTCGCGCCAGCATCTGCGAGAAAAGATGTGCCCTGCGCCGGACGATTGACAGCGGCACTCCAATTGTTGACGCGACCGCCCATATTGTCAATCATTTGGGGCAGCGAATACCGATTCGGATTGCCACGGCGCTGCTTAAGGATCACGACGGCAATGTGATTGGCGGTGTGGAGACATTTCAGGACCTGACCCAAATCGAGCTGTTGCGTAAGGAACTCCAGGCCAGCTATAGTTTTGAGGATATCATCGGGCACAGCCCGCTGATGACCCAGCTGTTTGAGATTTTGCCGCAGATTTCAGCCAGCTCTTCAACCGTGCTGATTGAAGGGCCTAGTGGCACCGGCAAAGAGCTTTTTGCCCGCGCTATACACCACCTCTCGCCACGACGGAAAAAACCCTTTGTGGCAATAAATTGCGCTGCCTTGCCAGATGCATTGCTCGAGAGTGAATTGTTTGGCTTCAAAGCCGGCGCCTTTACAGATGCCAAACGCGATAAACCTGGACGCTTTGCCCTGGCATCCGGAGGGACAATCTTTCTTGATGAAATAGGCGATATCTCGCCAGCCCTGCAAGTGCGCTTGCTCCGGGTGCTGCAAGAGCGCGAAATTGAGCCCTTGGGCAGTATCAAGCCCGTGCCGGTCGATGTGAGAATTATTGCCGCAACGAATAAAAATTTAGCAGAGCTGGTTAGCCAGGGGGTATTTCGGGAAGACTTATACTACCGGGTCCGAGTGGTTTACCTGAATCTGCCACGCCTAGCCCAACGCCGAGAAGATATCCCGCTGCTTGTCGAACACTTGGTCACGAAATTTAACCACCTGCAAAACAAAAATATAGCCGGTGTCTCTGACGAGGTCCTGGGGCGACTGATGGAGCACGATTTTCCCGGCAATGTCCGCGAATTGGAAAATATTATGGAACAGGCATTTGTGCTTTGCCGGGCAGGACTGATTGAAATGAAGCATCTGCCACTTGAATTGCGAACTGAACTAGACCACAATGCCAGCAGCGTAAAACCACTGCGACTCGATAGCTTGGAAAAATTCTCAATTGAGGAAGCTTTGCGGCGACGGCACGGCAATCGGACCCAAGCCGCTGCCGATTTGGGCATTAACGCCAGTACACTGTACCGAAAAATACGCGCCTTCGGCATCAAACCACCAGCCGAGGACGGCAGGGGGCAGCGCCGACAGTCGTGCAATGAGAATGATTCTTAGCAGCAACCAGGAAAACTTTGCCAGATAAGGTTGTTTCTTGTGGCCTTGACAGTAATGTTCCTGGGGTGGGAACAGTCGCTGCTGTATCTGGCATAGTAATTGCTAAAAAACAATTTTGGTTAGGGTTATAGTTGATTTGTCATTATTTTGTTGCGAGCACAAAGGCATTGCTATGAGTACGCATTATCCTCCTGCTATTTTTGACCTGTTATCTGCAGCAGGGTATCAGCCGCAAACTTCAGAGGGCCAATTCAAGCAGGCTATGTTTGGGCTTAAGCGGAGACCAATAGTTTGTTTCCGGGAAAGACGGTGTCGGTAGATGAAACAGCCAGAAAACAAAGTGCCAGAGTGCACAGATGATACAGGCTCAAAAACCGCCATCGCAACCGAGCATCTATGCTGCTTTGCTTGCGGGGCGCAAAACCACAATGGCCTGCGGTTGAATTTTGCCCTTTTGCCGGAGGGCGGTGTCCAGGCAGTATTTCCTTGCTCTGATTGTTATTGTGGTTATGACGGCATACTGCACGGCGGCGTCATTAGTACGCTCTTAGATGCCGCTATGACCAACTGCCTTTTTGCTGAAGGCATTGTTGCGGTGACGGTTGAGATCAAGGTACAATTTCGCCATCCGGTTATTTTGAATTTGCCGGCTATAGTTAGTGCTTGCCGCGACCGTTCCTTCAGTGTGTTCCATTTTACCCGCGCTCAGGTCCTGCAGAACAACAAAGTCGTCGCTCGTGCTACCGGCAGATTCGTCACTAGAAAAAAAAGGCCGCCGGCGACTCCGGTGGCATAAACCGGCTGGATTTCTGTCAAACAAACACCATAACAGAAGGAAATCATCTATGAAACTGGGAATTGTCATTACTCGAACTGATGCTGAGGCAGTGTTTAATGTCCTGCGATTAGCGCTTTACAGCCTGGAACAAGGCGACCAGGTGCGCATTTTCTTGTCCGGGCAGGGCGTCGATATCGAAAAAATAACCGACCCGGCTTTTGCGGTCCAAGGTCTGGCTAGGCAAGTACTTGATGCCGGCGGGGAATTTTTGGCTTGTGGCAGCTGTTTGCAGTTGCGCCAATCCGCGAGTTCCGAGGTCTGCCCGTTGTCAACTCTGGCTGACCATTATGCCATTGTCCGTGATTCCGACCGTCTGGTCACGGTTTAAAATGTCAATAACTATGAGTGATAGCAGCAACCCCTTTAATCTCTTGGCAGAGCAGTATGACCAATGGTATGCAACACCTTTTGGCAAGGCTGCTTTTCGCCAGGAAATCGCCTGTCTGCGCTTGGTGCAACCGCAGTACCTCGGCACTTGGCTGGAAGCTGGTGTGGGCACAGGTCGTTTTGCCCAGGAATTGGGCATCGAGTACGGCCTCGACCCATCAGCCCAAATGCTGCAAATGGCTGCTGCCCGTGGCATTGTAACTCAGCTTGCCCAAGCCGAGGCTATGCCCTACCCAGATGCCTCCTTTGACGGCGTGATGATGACTTTTGCGTTGTGCTTTATGCAAAAACCGACCCTTGCCCTGCAGGAAAGCCGACGGATTTTGCGCCCTCAGGGCACGCTATTGCTGGGAATTGTTCCGGCCGGCAGTCCTTGGGGCGAGTTCTACGCGGGGAAGGGCGCAGCTGGCCATCCCATTTATGCCCAGGCTGTATTTCGCACGGTTGCAGAACTTATCTCGCTGACTGAGGATACGGGTTTTGTGCTGAAAGATACGGCCTCAGCGCTGTTGTCAGCGCCGCAAGAGATGCCTGACCCAGCTTCAATGCCTATCCCCGGCGCTAGTGAAACAGCCGGTTTCGTCGCCCTCAGATGGCAGATGCCGGATACTGTCGAACGCACAAACACTATTAGGTAGAGCCGTCCAATCCACTCTTTGGCTGGCACCGATCTATTTTGCTTTAATTTAGGAATCAAATAGCGGCAATTCTTTTTTTTGTACTTGTCATTTGCGTAACAAGGGCTATCTTTTGCCAGAGTAAGTTTTTTCTTTATTACCAGCGAAATCGGGAGAATAGTATGGCGAGATTATGGTCCAAGGCAAGCATTTTGTTATTTTGTTCAGCGGCACTATTGTTGGCTGCACCCAAATTCACCTTTACTCTTGACCGCGATGATGCGCAGTATAAATGCGGGCAGGTGGCGACTTTCACTATCTTGCTGGCCGAGGAAGACGGAACACCCTTGCAGCAGGGCGAAGTCACTCTTACTCTTACTCGCGATGGCCGGGAAAAAGTCGCCAGTGCAAAAATCGACTTAAGCCAGAATAACCCTGCTAGCATCAGCGGCACTTTAGAGACAGCAGGATTTCTGCGCTTGCAGGCAGTATACGCTGGCGGCGAAAAACCGCTTTACGCGCTCTATGGCGCGGCCTACGAGCCGCTGAAAATCAAGGCAGGAGCGCCCCTGCCGGAGGATTTTTGGGAATTCTGGCAACAGGAAGTCCAAAAAGCCGAAGCGATTCCTTTGGCTGTCCAGAAAGAGAAGCTCGCTGAGTTCTCTAATGAGCAATACACCAGCTACAAGGTCAGTTTTGCCGCCCCCGGTGGCCGAGTTTACGGTTTTCTATGCCTGCCAGTGGGCAAAAGCAAAGTCCCGGCTTGGGTCTCAGTGCCCGGGGCAGGGGCTGGTCGCGGCGCGCCAGCAGTTGACCCCAATGTCGCGACCCTGGTGCTCAATGTTCATCCTTATGACCCACGCCAGCCGGGCAAGACAGTCACGGAGTCGTACCAGGAATTGACCGCCAATGGTTCGTATATGTTTATTGGTGCCCCTGACCGCGAGAAGGTCTTCTTCCATCGCGCCATCCTGGGCATCAACCGGGCTGTGAATTGGCTGGCAGCCCAACCAGAGATCGACGCCGAGCGCCTCGGCTACTACGGCAGCAGCCAAGGCGGCGCTTTCGGCTTGATTCTGGGCGGGCTCAATGGTAAGTTCAGCGCCTTGGCCTGCAATGTCCCCGCGCTCTGTGACCACCTCGCCTACAAAGATAACCGCAATCCCGGCTGGCCAGGATATTGCGCCAAGCTGAAGTACAGCCCGGAAATCGAGGCTATGGTGCCGTATTATGACGCCGTGAATTTCGCGCATTTCATCAACAAGCCGATTAAAATTATGGTCGGCTTCGCTGACTCGACTTGCTCACCCGGCTCAGTTTACGCCGCCTTTAATGCTATCCCCACAGCAGATAAGGAAATTTTCAATGAAGTCGGTATGGGCCACGCTGGCCGACAAAGCTTCAACGACTCGATCGCCTGGATGAAAAAAGTGATCACCGCAGAATAACGCTTCGGTGTTTTGGCCGCACAGCCGGTAGCACATCAACCGTTCCGGCGACCGCCAGTAGCGCTCATCCGCCGTTCTGTTGGCGGTCGCTTGCGACCGCCATTAGTGCATTTGCAAGTTTTTGAGATGGCCTCTAAATAGGATTGTTGTTATGGATATAAGTCAATTAGTACGCAGCGATTATAGCCGTCTAGTGGCGGTAGAGGTCAACGACCACGGCCAGGCCGAACTATTCTTCCGGGATCGGGCCGACCGAGTCCACAGCGAAGTACACGATTTCCAGCCCTGGCTGCTGACGGCCGGGCTGGAACTGGCCAAGCAGCTCCAGGATTCCGCAGACCTAATCCCCTTGAGTGGCCCCGGCAGTTTGCGCTGCCGGGTCTCTTTCCCAGATTTGTCGTCCTATTCTCAGGCTGTAAAAGAGTTAAAGAAGATCACCAACCAGAACCCCAGCTCGCCCTTGGCGCCATATCGGCTGTTCAATGATTTTACCCAGCAAATCTTCAGCCTGACCCCGGCCCGGCTCTTCCGGGATATGGAATTCGACCAGCTGCGGCGGCTGCAGCTCGATATCGAGACTCGCTCCGGCGTCCCTGGCCGTTTCCCTGATGCTACCCGCCCAGAGGATTCCATAATCCTGGTATGCTTGCGAGATAATACCGGCTGGGAGACCTGTCTCTCTGCGGCAGACCTCGGCGAAGACGGCCTGTTACGCAAGATGCTGGCCGTTGTCCAGGAGCGCGACCCAGATGTGATCGAGGGGCATAATATTTTCAATTTCGATCTCGACTATCTGGAAAAACGCTGCCGCCGGCATAAAATCAAGCTCACCCTCGGGCGTGGCAACCGTCCTGTCAGCAGTCGGCCATCAAGATTCTCGGCCGCTGAACGTAGCATCAATTACAAGCGCTACGCCATCTATGGCCGGCATATCGTTGATACTTATCACTTGGTGATATTGCACGACCTCAGTCACCGCGACATGGATAGCTATGGACTGAAAGCCGCAGCTAAATATTTCGGTATCAACTCCAGCGAGCGCACTTATGTCGAGGGGAAGGATATTACCAAGATTTTTGACCAGGACCCGGCTCGTTTGCAAGCATACTGCCTTGATGACGTCCGTGAGACGGAGGGACTTAGCCGATTGCTCTCACCTAGCTATTTTTATCAGACCCAGATATTGCCGCTGACTTATCAGAATTGCGTGACTCGTGGCAATGCTACTCGCATTGATGCGCTCCTCTGTGCTGAGTATCTGTTGCGTCAGGCCGCCTTGCCTACCCCACAGGCATCCCGACCATTCCAAGGCGGACTGACTGAAGCCACCAAGACCGGGGTGTTTAAAAATGTCTGGCATATCGACGTGCGGAGCCTCTATCCGTCTATCATCCTGGCGCGTGATTTCACGCCCGCCAGCGATGCACAAGCGGTATTCCAGCAAATGTTGGAAAAATTGCGGGAATTCCGATTAGCCGCCAAGGACGCGCAACGCCAGGCCCCGCCTGCCGAAAAAGACCACTGGGGAGCTTTGCAGACCAGTTTCAAAATTCTGATCAATTCCTTCTACGGCTATCTGGGCTTTTCCCAAGGTACATTCAATGACTACAATATGGCCGAAAATGTCACTGCCCAAGGGCGGGCAATTTTGAGCAGTATGAAAGAGCATTTGCAAAGCATCGGTGCGCAAGTAATCGAAATGGATACTGATGGTATTTATTTCACCCCGCCGGCTGATTGCCAGGAACGTGAAAGCATAGAACAAACCGTGCAGTCTATCCTACAGCCTGGTATCGAGGTCGAACTCGATGCCACCTACCAGGCGATGTACGCCTATAAAAGCAAAAACTATGCTTTGCTCGATGATGAGGGCAAAGTACATATCACCGGCGCAGCTCTCAAATCACGCGGCTTGGAGCCTTTTCAACGTAACTATATGCGCGAACATCTCACATTCTTGCTCACTGATCGCCAACAAGAGCTGCCGGCATTGCTGGAAAAATACCAGACTGCGATCCTGGAACAGCGTTTGCCACTAGCAGACCTCGCTAAGCGTGAAGTGCTGTCGGTCGCACCCGCGACGTACGTCGATAAGCTGGCGGCCGGTAACAGTAAGCGCAGCGCTGCTTACGAGCTGGTGCTGGCTAGTCCTACTGAGTACTGCCAAGGCGATACGGTGCAGTTTTATGTCACCGGGAATAAAAAATCTGTCTCGGTGACCGGCAATAGCAAGTTACTCGAAGACGGCGACCCGAATAACCGCGATGAGAACGTGGAATATTACCTTGACCGTCTGCTGAAGCTGGCCCAAAAATTCACCACCGCTTGAAGCAGCGGAGAGATAATTATATGCGCAGTAAATATTTTTATGCCAAGAGCGAAGCCCTAGTGGCCATCTTTGGCAATATTGCCCTGGCAGCATTTAAGTTCTATGTTGGGATGACCTGCACCTCCTCAGCCATTATGGCCGATGCCTGGCATACACTTTCGGATTCACTCTCATCGCTGGTGTTGCTGTTCGGGATGAATATTGCGGCCAAAGGCCCGGACGAGCAACATCCGTTTGGGCACGGCCGGGCAGAGCTGATTGTGACCCTGATTATCGGTGTGATGCTGGCAGCCGTCGCCTTCGAGTTCTGTTTGGCTGGCACTAAAAAATTACTCTCGCAGCAGGGCGCGGTCTTTAATAGCCTGGCGATTTGGGCGATGATTATCACCATCATCGGCAAGGAAGCGATGGCCCAGTATGCCTTGTGGTGCAGCCGTAAGACGGATTCCATCGCCTTGGTCGCCGATGCCCTGCACCATCGCTCCGATGCCATCAGCTCGGCTATTCTGCTGCTGGGCTTGCTGTTCGGACAGCGTTTTTGGTGGCTGGACGGCGTGCTGACCATAGTGGTCGCGGGGTTTATTGCTCACGCCGCTTGGAAATTGACGATGCAAGCCGCTAACCAGCTCCTGGGGCAGGCGGCCTCCCCGGAGTTTCTAGCGCAACTGCAGGATATTGTCAGGCAATCTGTGGCTGGTGCCGAAGTGGATTTACATCACGTGCATTTGCATACCTATGGCAGTCACCGCGAAGTGACTTTCCATATCCGCTTCGTTGGAGATATGATGTTGCGGGAGGCGCATAGTTATACTAATGCCATCGAACAAAGCGTGGAGAAGAAACTCGGCCTGCAGGCGACTATCCACGTCGAACCCAAAAAAGAGTAGCCGCTAACGCCTGCAGAAATTTAACCCATCAGTTATAATCTAAAAGAAACGACGATGAAAAGAAAACATTTACTCGTTTTGGGCAGTCTCACCGTAGCGCTATTTTTTACTGCTTCGCTGTTGGCGGTGGAGCATATCGTGCAGCCAGGGGATGATTCTTTTGCCCAAGCCAAGGCAGCTCTGCAGGAGGGTGACAGCATTGTTTTCCAACCTGGGGAATACTATGGCGGATTACATACTGAGCTGAGCAATATCACCTTGCGGGCGGCCATAGCCGGCAGCGTGGTCCTGCGCGCCGATGTCAATGCGCCGGCTTTTCAAGCGCATTCGCCTCGGATTTGGCACTGCGCCTGGCCGGAGATGCCTCAGGCGGTCAACGAACGCGATACTTTCACTATCTATCAACGAGTCAGTAGCCTCAATGAATTATCACTGACCCCAGGAGCTTGGTTTTATGAAGCCGGCCAATTGTATCTGCAGACCAGCGATGCTGCCGCGCCTGAGCAGCACTGTTTGACGATAACTACCTATAACGATCACGGGCTGTTGTTCAATACCGCAATAGGCAGCAACAAGCCCATTCGCAAGGTCGTGATTGAGGGCTTGATTCTGACCGGCTTCAATAACAATTCCTTGAAATTAGATGACCGCCATTCACGTCGTTTCAGCAACTGGCCGTTGCTGATTTTCGGTGCTAAGGATTGCGTCGTGCGCCAGACCACCGCCTTCCTTAATGCTCAGGGTATGGCTTTCAATGGCAGTATACCGGTCTATGGCGGCGAGGTGGAGAATTCGCTTATGGAGGATTGTCGCGCCTTCGGCAATTACTCGCCTTTCAATGTCAGCGGCGGTGGTTTGTCCATCTATGGCCCGGCTCGCAACAGTGTTGTCCGACGGGCATTCACCGCTGATAATAGACCACGCGGTATCGGCTACTATGCTGGGCTGTTTTCTGATTGCCGGATGGAGGATTGTGTTTCTCTTGATGGCCAGCGCAGCAAGACTAACGGCGTCGATAATTCACAGCTCCTGCGGAATATCAGCAGCAGTCTTTCGCCTTACGCCACGCCTCTGAGTAATTGTCTGGTCTTCGGTTCTCTGGATGGCGAGAACCGCCGCGATGATGAGGACTTATCCAGCAATATCCTCTTGCGCTATGAAGAAAAAGTCGATCTCACTCAGGAGTTCGCCGACCCCGATAATTATGATTTCCGACCATTGCCAAATTCGCGCTTCCTGGGCCGCGGTCCGCATCCGCAAGCGGGTGCAGTTGCCCTGGTCGCGAATCGCTCTCAGCTGGAAGAGCATCTGCAAGATAACAGCACCCTCTATCTGTTACCAGGTGAGTGGTCCGGCGAACTGATTCTGAAAAATCGCAAGGGACTGAAGATCGCTGGGCGCGGGAAGGGCTTCCGAGAGACCTCGCTGCAGCTGAAAATGGAGAATTGCCAGGATATCACCTTGGAAAGACTGTCCTTTGCTCAACTAGATATCACTGGGGGCCAGGATATTAAGATTAAGCAGTGCTTCGGAATATTGAATGCCAGCCAGGTCAGCGACTTGCGCTTAAGGCATAATTTTTTAGCCCAGGCGAACATCTTATCCTGCCCGAAGGCATTCGTCACGGCCTGTATTTTTGGTCAGAAGGTCCAGGATGGCGGCTGGTCGGATTACAACGCCTACTCGCAGACTATCCCGGCGGACGAGCCGCATTCGTTCTTGGGCGTGCCGGAATTAAGCCCGGGCCTCTCATTTGCCAATGCCGAGCTGTTCCAGGGACGGGCCAGCGACGGTTTCCCAGTCGGGCCGTATCAACGGCAATTACGGAACACACAGCTGCAAGTTGATGGACCACGGCTGGTCGCTCAGACCGCCACTACTGCCAATATCGAACTGATCGCTAACCTGCCGGTCGCAGGCGTGCTGAAATATGGCGATACACCGGAATGCAATGAGGTGATCAATTTTGCGACCGCGGCGCATCACAATATCGGCTTGAGTGGTCTCAAGCCCGGCAGCGAGTTATTCTTCCGGGTGGAGTTACAGGGGAAGATCCTGGAACAATTCTCGAATCAGACTCTGGCGAACACCAGCCCCTCGCGACAGATGAACAGCGAGGTGCAGAAAATCACCCAGCCACTGACTAATCGCCCCCCGCAGACATATTTCGTCTCAACCCAGGGCGATGATGCGGCCGATGGCATTAACACGCCTTGGCGGAGCATCAGTCAAGCGGCCAAGTTGGCTTTGGCTGGCGATAGCGTAATTATTGCCGGCGGCGTGTACCAGGAATCCGTATTGCTTAGAACTACCGGTGATCTCAATCGACCAATTACCTTCCGCGGTAAAGAAGGAGAAAAAGTATTGCTCTGTGGCGATAACCGCCGCATCAATGACGGCATTGTGCTGACAAACCAAAAACACCTGGTGTTCGATAATCTCTATTTTCAGGGCTTTTGCTTGACTGGTATGCGTATCGCCGATGCAGCCAATATCTATTTGAGCCGCTGCTTCTGGGATGCCCGCCGGCATAGCTTTACCCGAGCGCTGCAGGCTCACAATACCTCAGATTTGACGGTCGATAACTGTATCCGCCTCGGCGGTCACGAGGGCGTAGAAGTTTACGACTGCCCAAATTTCACTCTGAAAAACTCGGTGATGTTTTATGGCGGGGTCACTAGCCTGCGGGTTTTTAATGATGGCCTGAAAACCAGCATCTGTAATAACTTATTCACCGATAATCTGCTGATGAAAGGCCGCAACCCGGTGCTTTTCGTCCTGGATTTGGATGGCCTGCAGGAGGAAAATAATTGCTTCTTCTTGCGTCTGCCGGCAACCGAGAAGCCAGTGATCGGCTATAATATCCTGGGCGGGCAACAACTGCCGGCTATGGGCAGCAGTAGCTTCCTGGGAGCGCAACAAATGCCCTACCCGGAATACCTCAAGGCTACCGGCCGACAGACGAAAGCAATTTTTGCTAACCCGCAAGTAAAATTTATGCCAGAATTCCAGTCAACCTACAGTACCTTGGCCGAATGGGCCGAGAATTGGCAGAAAAGCCGCGGCAGCGAGTACAAGGCCGAAAGCGAAATCTCTTTCGCGGACTTCTTTGCCCAGAATCCTGAACTGCTCGAACGCAGTATCGGCTTGCAACCAGAGCGCTTCGAGATGACGGAATAGATAATCGAGTTTTGCGCGACTACAGCGCGGTCACGAGTACTACTAATTAGGAGTCCGATGGATGAAAATTTATCTTATGGTCGATTTGGAAGGCATCAGTGGCGTCAGCAGTAGCAGTTACATCAGTGCGGCAAAAAACCGCCCTGACTTGATGGCCGAGGCCTGCCGACTGATGGTCCTGGACGTCAATGCTTGCGTCAATGGCTGTTTTGCGGCTGGTGCCACCGAGGTGATTGTCAAAGACTGCCACGGCGGCGGCGGCAGTATGACCAGAGCGCAAGTCGATCCCCGAGCCGATCTTATTGACGGCGATACTCCAGGGAAACGTTTTGCCGACCTGGAAGGCTCCGATGGCCTGATTTTGCTCGGCTACCACGCGATGGCAGGGACACCCCATGCGGTCTGTGAACATACGATGAGTTCTACCGGCTGGCAGCACGCCTGGATCAATGACCGCCTGGTCGGCGAAATCGCCATCGATGCCGGCATCGCCGCCGAATATGGCGTGCCAGTCATTATGGTCTCCGGTGATGATAAGACTTGCCTGGAGGCCCGGGAATGGCTGCCACAGGTCGTGACCTGCGAGGTGAAGAAAGGCTTTTCCTGCAACGGCTGCCGAATGCCGTCCCTGGAAAAGACCCACCGCCTCCTGGAGGAGAAGGCCAGCGCAGCCGTCGCCCGCTGTAAAGAAATGCCGTTATTGACTTTTGCCAAGCCGATTCGCTGGAAGATCGAATCGGTCTCTCGCGGTCGTAATCCCGATAACCCGGCCTATCGACAAATCGACGCGAGGACTTATGAATTGACCGCCGATTCCATTGAGCGCGCGTTGTTCTTCAACTGGTGAGCGCGAGAGCGTCGGCGGCAAGGCGCTATCGCCGAGCCGAAACAGCAGAATAATGGCTGTTCTTACGGCAGCATCCAGCTAGCCAAGTCCGGCTCAGGCGAACGCCGTGGCTCAGCTGCGAATTCGACCCTCAATACGCTGCAATGGCGGTCGGGCGGTATGGCCGGCAGACCTGAGATATGCAGTTTGCTGCTCTGTGGGCAGTACTCGAACGGGAAATCCTCGCCAGTGGAGAGCAGGCTGACCCGCTTGACTGGCGTGTCGATGCGCACTGCTGTCGCGGTTCGGCCCGGCCAGCGGAAAATACACCAGTAGCCGATGTAGCCTTGGCGCGTCCACGGTCCTTGCAAATTCAAATCTACTTCGCCAGGAGCAGAACCGCCAATCAAGGCGCAATGCCGGGAGCCGTAGATGGCCTCGCCATTCTGCGCCAGCCAGTCGCCCATATCACGCAGGCGGACGACTTCTTCTTCCCGGACTTGCCCGTCTGGCTGCGGACCAATGTTGAGCAGGTAGTTGCCTTCGCCTTGAGCCGCAGAAATGAGGTTTTGCAGCAGTTGGGTCGAGGGTTTCCAGTTCGGATTATGCCGGACATAGCCCCAGCCGCAAAAATCGCCAATGCACATACAACTCTCCCAGGCCCGTCCGCGAGCAGAGCTGGTTACTACTTGCTCCGGCGTATCGAAGTCCTCGACCAGGCCGGAGCGGTTGTTGATGATGATCTCCGGTTGCAGTTGCCGGACCATTGCGTTGAGCTCCCGCGACTGCCAGAAATTTATTTTTTCCTCTGGGGTCAATTTTAGAGCGGCATCCCAGCCGCCGTCATATTCCAAGAGGTCGATTTTACC
>CAZUCG010000006.1:0-16705 GCA_964619145.1 uncultured Lentisphaeraceae bacterium
GCAGTTTTGTCAAGCGTTTTTTCAATGAAGTCCGGACAGCGGCAGCTTTGTCGCATCCTAATATTATTCAGGCCTACGATGCCGGCATTGCCAATGACGATATTTATTATTTTGCTATGGAGTACGTCAACGGCGAGACTTTATTAGAGCGTATTACTCGTGAGCAGCGTCTGAAGGTTCCTGCTGCTCTGCGCTACGCATCAGAGATTGCTAGTGCTTTAAATTACGGCTGGCAGCGTCAGCGCCTGACTCACGGCGACATCAAGCCAGACAATATTATGGTCAATGACTCGGATCAAGCTAAGCTGGCAGATTTTGGTTTAGCGAAGGTCACAGGTCATGATTACGATGGTCACGAACTGATGCTTACTCCGCATTACGCCTCGCCGGAATTGATCAATGGGCAGCATCCGAAAGATGATTGTCGGGCGGATATCTATGCCTTTGGGGCGAGCTTGTATCATCTTTTGGCTGGAAGTCCGCCTTATCCTGGCAATGATGGTCAGGAAGTGATGCGTCGGCACGTTCAGGAGGAGCTGGAGCCGCTGTCGCAGCGTCAGCCGAGCATTAGTCATCATCTCTCTGAGTTCATTGGCAAACTGATGGCGAAGGCTCCGCGGAATCGTCCTGCTGACTGGAATGCTGTGTTGGAAGGTTTAAGCCGCTGTGAGAAGAATCTCACCAGTGGGCCAGATGAACGCAAGATAGTATTCAAATTATCAGCTGACCCGGCGCGTGGGAAGCTCCCGCTCGGGGCGGGGCCAGTAGCGGCAGCAGCAGCAGCAGCGTCGGCATTGCCAGTGTCTAGTCAGAGCAAAGCCTCCGGCCGCACTTCTGCTTGGTGGCTTTTTACTATTGTTTTCGCTACTTTGCTGTTGTTGTTTTTTGGCTATTTATATTGGCGGAAACTCTCTGCCCGTCAGGCGGGTGCCGACAGCGGTGTGACGGTTACTTATACCGAGCCGGTAGAGTCGGCCTCGAGTGCTGCGGCGCTGTCGCCCGCGGCTGGTCAAGTCGGGCCTGCCTCGCCAACAGTTGTTCAGGACAGTGCAAAAAATCAAGTTTCAGGGTTAGCTGACAACGGTGCTCAGATACCGGTTCAGCAGCTCCCCGCAGACCAGCTGGTTGAGTTGCCGGATGAGTCGGATGAGCCAGTTGAGCCGCTGCCGCTGTCAATTGATGCGGCAGTGACAGTAAAAGAGGGGGCCCAAGGCAATATTACGCTTCCCAAGTCTGATCCTACTATTCCGAATAGGTCGCGGCGGGCACGATACCCCGATTATGCTTTGAAGCCAGCCTTTACGATGATTCAGCTGAAGAATTTTTCTCGTTTACAGGCTTGGAATATCTTCGCTTCCTACCGTCACATCCCGGGGCAGGTAGGTTCGGCTGAAAGGATGATGTCTGTGTTGAATGAGTGGCTGTTGTTATATGGCAACGGCAGCACTGAATCTGAGTTAGTAAGTTTTGTCAAGACTGATGTCATACCGCTGCTGGATGAGGGGCCAGCTAAGTTGGCATTGAACAAAAACGCCGTTATTGGCCAGACTTTTCGCAGTCGGGGCCGAAAAAACATCCAGCTGATAATTCGTGATGTTTACCCTGAGGGTTTGTTGGCGGATTGGCAACTTGAAAAAGGCACGATGCAACGCCGGGTCACTTGGCGGGAGTTGGAGGATTCGCAGCCCAATATCCTGCTTGAAATGTATAAGGTCGCATTTTTTGACAACAGTGTAACTGGTAATCCTGAGTTTTACTTAGCGCAGTTGGTTTTCAGCAACTACGCTAAATTATACCAACAAGCGATGCAGGAATTTGCCCGGATGAATGGCAAGAATCGCTCCAAGTGGGAACGGCTGGGCGAAATGGTCAGCATCAGTGACCTCAGGGATAGAGAAGCATTAAAGTTACTGGCAGATTTGCCGCGCTACTGTGCACTAGGCAGCCGAGTTGAGGCGGGGCGTGTAGCCAGGCGCTTGCTGAGCATCAATTCTCCGCTGGGCAATGAATACCGCGATTTACCCGAGGCGGTTCTGGCTGTCTGTGGGAAGTATCTTCCGGAGATGCAGGGCGGTCTGTTAGTCCGACAGGCGCAAGACATTATCAATGACAATCCGGACGAGGCTTTGGCAATGCTCAATGCCGCCAATGTCTTGTATGGGCAGGTGAAATTTCCGGAACGAGAGCAGATTGCGAAATTACAGAGCCGCGCACATCGTCGGCTGGCTGATAATTTTGCAGATTCAGGCGAGTTGACTCTGGCTACAGCCTGGCCTTTTGTCAATCCTCGGCCAGCTGCCAGGTGGCCGTTCTATGGCTATGCTCAAACAGTGCTGTTGGAAAAAGTTGGAGCCGTGAATAAGTCGGAGTTGGCGGCCTTGCGGGCTTTTGTGGACCTCGAAGTCGGCAATTGGCCACGTCCGAGTGAGGCGCTATCGCCGGAAGCGCTGCAGCCGTTGCTGGCTGAAATCGAGGTGCCACTTACTCGGAGCGTCGCACTCTATGCCTCCTGGCTGCAGGAATTGCGGAAGCATAATCGGACTTTTCCGGAAAGCGCTGAGTTCTTGCGCGGCCTGCCGAATAAACAATTCGGCAATCTCGGGCGCGCGCTTCTGGCTGAACTCTGTCTGCTGAGTCGCGCGCCATCTATGGCAACCCAGGGCGTGGAGAAAATTTTTATGCCGCTGAATTTTTGGTTCCAGGGCGAGCCGGAGAACTTGGCGAAGCATTGGCGGATAATATTAACTTTGCTGCTGGAAACTGGACGCATTGACGACGCTAAACAATTGCTGGAGATAGGGCAAAAATTTTTATCTGAGCATTCTTTGGCTAGTCCGTTGCAAAAGGAGTTGCAATGGGTGGGGTCCTTGCTCCAGGCTGCACCTGCGCAGTCGTCGTTAGCCGGGCAATTATTGCTGCCGGACGAATTGCTCGGTAGTGAATATCAATTGCGCTTAGGTCTAGCGGCTTTGCAACAACGGCAATTAAATAGCGCTGGCGACACTGCGATGCTGGCCTTGCTTTCTGAGGCCGCCAGCGGTTATCGGCAGGTCGGTGGCGATGCGTTGTTCGATTGGTTGTTACGCCGTGTCGCCTGGCATTTGCAGAACGGTGACGTCCGGGCCGCTTTTGCTCTTTGTGAAAAAATTCAGGAGCTCCGGCTGTCTTGCCTTTTTGCCTATCTGCCCCGGATTTATTTCTTGCAGGCAGGGTTGCTGTTGTTGAATGGTCAGACTGCAGGTCTGACCGATGTGTGTCACGCCTTGAGATTTGGCTCAATGGCTTCAGAAAATTTAGAGCTTCGGGTCTTGGAGTTGCCCAAGACCAATGATGCTCAAGTCGGGCTGGGTAAAATTAATAAAGAAGACGAGCCTTATTTCTGGTTTGAGTGGCTGAAAGCCTGTCAGAGCCTGGATATCACCAGGCGCGATTCGGCTGCAGCGGTTAGGCTAGATTTTTCGCATTTGTCTTGTTTCAATGCCGAAAAGACCTTGTTGGCTGGGTTGGAGGATTATTCTCGAACCTACCTACAAAAGTCTTCCGGGAAGGAGAAATAATGCTTTGTGACCACTGTCATAAAGAAGAGGCTATTGTGCATATTCGTGGCATTGATCAGAATGGCACTGTCCGCTCTTTGAGCCTCTGTGCTGCCTGCGCTTTGCAGGAAATTATGCTTGGGACTGACCAATCTGATGATTTACTGTCAACATTCCGGGAGGCGGCCTTGTTGAATCCCAGTGATATTCTCAAGATGTTGCAAGAGATCGGTGTCAAGAGCGGCACCTTGTTGGCGAATTTGGCGGAATCCAAAAAAGAGTGTTGTCCGGGTTGTGGCCTGAGCTTGGCCGATTTTCATCGTGATGAGCGCTTGGGATGTGTACAATGCCTGGAATTTTTTCAGCAAGATATATGTGATCGCCTGGGTATCAAAGAAAGTGATTTCTATGATACGAAATTCAGCTTGAATTCTACAGCCCGAAAATACACTGAAAAGGCATTCCCGCAGGAATATTTTCGCCTGCTGAGCACTCGTTTGAATACAGCTGTAGCAGCCGAGCAATATGAACTGGCCTCATCTCTTAAACAGGAGCGGGATGACATTCTGCAGCAATTCAGCAAAACGAACAACTCCTATCCACGTCAAGGCTGGGGCCGGGCTGTAATAAAGGATGACTTTGCCCTACCTGAGCAGACGGTCCCCAATCTCGCTTGGTTACCGAAAAAGCAAACCGGCCGCCCGCTAGTGCAATTGTCGAGTTTTTTGTCCTTGAATCGTAATTTATCGTCGTATGATTTAGCGCCCTTTGCCCAGCATCTTGAGCAGTCAGAAGAGTTATGCGCGCTGTTGGTGCCGGTGTTATTGGCAGAGCCGATATTAGGCACTCCCAGCGAATTTGACCCCCAAAAGATGTCCAAGGCTGACCGTTTGGAGTTATTGGAACGGATGTTATGTCCGCGTGATTTCCTATTCCGCAATCATTCTACCCGGTTATTGCTAAGCGCGAATGAGCGTGTTACCTGCCTATTGAACAATTATGACCATCTCACCTTGCATACTTGGGGCGGCCCAAACGACTTGCCGGCGATGTTCAATCAGGTCGGGCAGTTTCACGAGCACTTGCGCAAAAAATTTGCTTTTTTGCAAGACCCTCAATTGGGCTATGTGACGCGCAATGTCTTCTATTGTGGCTCAGGGATGAAATTTGGCCAGTTGCTGCATTTGCCGGGTCTGAGTTTTTTAAACCAGCTAACTGCTATCACGAATGCCTGTTGCGATTTGGGCTTTGTCCTCAGGCCATTGCATAAGAATGGCAAGGAAGCCATAGGTGGGCTATTTATCCTGGAGACTGTCAATGGACAATGCGTGCCGGGTAATAAAATTGCTCCGCTGGTAAACTTGGCGGAGAAGCTCGGTGAGCACGAATTAGCGTGTCGGGATAAGATGACCCAAGACACAGCTCAACGAGCGCTGATAACCGATATGATCGGTCGGGCAGTTGGAAATTTGCGAGGTATGCGGTTGCTAGGACAGAATGAGGCTCAGCATCTGCTGTCGGCTTTGTGGCTGGGTTGCGAGTTAGGGATGCTGCCGTGGCTCTCGATCGGGAAAATTATGCAAAAAATCACCGAATTGATGGCGGTGCCGGCAGTTATGTACGGCCTGGAGAACAACAGCGAGAAGAAATTCCAGATGCAGTATTTTTCCGCCAAGCGCTTCCGGCAAGAATTGGCTGGACTCTCTGACGATGAATAGCCGCGCGCAGTCTAGGGCTTGTTCGAAAAGACAAATGTTGTTTTAACCGCAAAAATGCCAAAGTGAAGATAGGCAAGGGGCGAATGTCGATTTAGAAATATTATCTACTGCCCAACACCGGGAAAATAAAGTTGTTAGTGTTTGAGCGGCAAGTTTTTTGGCTGAGCTCTAAAGATTCAAGATTATATTCCCAGGAGTCGCCGCCAGCCAGCTATTTATGGGTGCGACTCCTGGGTGTTAGGTTTATTTTTTCAACAATTCAATGCCGTTTTCAATAAAGCTCAGGCCTACTTCGCGTCCAGCTTTATCAGCAGAGGGGCTAGTCTCGTAACCGCCACCGTGGTTGTAATGTTCGGGTAAGCCGACGTAACCGACTAGTCCCATCCCGAGGGCGGCAATGAAGGTCAGTGGATACGGAGAGGCTTCTTTGATGGCTAGGCCAATTTCTGTGAATGGCTCGCCTGGCAGAGAGACAAAGGCGAATTCTTGCCCGAATTTTATCGCGATCATCGTCTCGTAGCGTTTTTCCGGATGCTCGGCATCGTGGCATTGCATCAGCCGTTCGGCAAAAAATTTCAGTACATACGGGTGTTTTTTAGCGATATCTTCGCTGGTGAAATCGCGGCCAGCCTCCATTGTCGCGTCTTTGAATTTCTCGACGGTAGCTTTAGCTTGCTCGTATTCGGCCTCATTGACACTGATATAAGGCACTGCGAAAGTTTTGCTCGCGGTGGTGATGCTGTCCACGGTAACAGTCCGGAGCTGATACAGTGCGGACAAAATAACTGCGGCGTAGGCTTTGCCAATCCGGGTAGCTTCCTGGTATGACGTCTGTTCAGCTGCTGTTTCCACGTTGAAGTGGTTGATATTTCCTTGTGCACCTAGCAACGAGATAACTGGTACATCATAACCAAGGCGGAATTGCACTTCGTGTTCCAGGCGTCCAGGCCAATCAGCAGAGACGAAATCACCACCAATAGTGTCAGTATGGTTGACGATGTTCGCCAGCAGCAGCTGATAAATGCCGTTTTGCCGCACTGCCAGTAGCGGTATCTGGGGGTCGGTGGGGCCTTCTGGACGATCGATATCGGGGTTCAGCTTGCCGGGATTGGTCAAGACGACTTCGCTCTTCATCCAATAGCGGCGGTTATAGGCGAGGGTCCTGTTCTCAGTGCTGGTGAGCAGCAATTCTGCCGCTGCCAGGCTGGCAGTAGCGCGTCGGATAGCTGACACGGTTTTTTCCACTACCATCGAGAGGTAGTCTGCATTTGCATAGTCGTTGAAGCATTCGGACATATATGGGCCAGTGTGGGTGTGAGTGGCCGTAAAAAGAATTCTCTCGGCGAAGTCGATGCCGGCTTTTTTCAACGCCTCGATAAAGCGCAGGACGATTTCGCGCGGTATCATACATAAATCGTAGGAGACGATGGCGGTGCTGACTTTGCCACAGCGAAATACCGCTGCTTTAATCATCAGGGGGTCCAAAAAACCGCGATTCGGTCGTGGATTGAAATAACCACACAGCGGGATGCCTTGCCAAGGGGTAATATCTTCTCGGGCGAAACCAAACTCCAACATTGCAATAGCTCCTTTTGGGATAGTAAACGGTGGTTTAGACAGCAGTTGCTGTTTTACTGGAAACGGGATACTCAATAATGTATTGCTAGACACGCGCTTTACAATTACCAGCGCAACGAATATCCCTGAAGATGGGCTTCAAAGCAGCATTATAGCGCAGAGCGAATGCGCCATAATGTGTCGCGGATTTTCGCCCGACTTGCGCTAAACTGGCAGTGTTCGAGACTGACCGAACTGCTTAATTACTCGGCAGTGGGTTGCTATCCAAGCGGTTATTTGGCCAATAAGACAACTGCCTGGGCAGCAATCGCCTCACCGCGGCCAATGGCATCGAGGTGCTCGTTGCTCTTGGCTTTGACAGAAATACGCTCCAGCTCACAGCCGAATAATGCCGCCAGGCTTAGTCGGATGGAGAGGACGTGAGGAGACAATTTCGGGGCTTGGGCAATTATGGTGCTGTCCAAATTCTGCAGCTGCCAGGGTTTGACTTGTGGGGCTGCGAGGACCTGTCGCAATAATTCACGGCTGTCAGCATTAAGCCAGCGTTGCTCATTATCAGGGAACCATTGGCCGATATCCCCGAGAGCCAAGGCGCCTAGGAGCGAATCAATAATTGCGTGCAGCAGCACATCGGCATCGGAATGGCCCAGAAGGCCCCAGCCGTCGCTGGGAATCTCCTGGCCGCCTAAAACCAGCCGTCGGTCTGGGCTGATGCGATGGATGTCATATCCTTGCCCGAGGCGCAATTGCATAACTACCTCGTTTCAGTGACTTCAGCAATAATTTTGCTTGCCAGGTCGATTGCGGCTTGGCGTAAGGCTACGCGCAAAGCTACTTCGCGGTCGTGGATTTTCGGCAAATCGGCCGCCGTGGTTACTTTTCCGGTTAGGTGTGGTGTGTCGGGGGTAGTCGGAACATATAGTTGATAATTGGCAGTTAGAGTGATGCGATACAATACAGTCTGGTATGCATCGCCAGCATTATCGCGCTCGCGCGCATCACGCAAGCGAGCCCGAGCCACGCTGCTGTTGTGTAAGTTGTCGAGGCGGACGATGATTTTAGCGTCTTTTTGCTTCCTGCCTTTCGCCAAAGTGAGGCCCGGTTCATTAGCGATGCGTTCCTGTAAAGCGCTGCGCAGAAGACCAGACAAGGATGCTTCTGCTGTGAGGTTGACGATTTCTTCCACTGCCAAATGGCGCAATTCAGAAGGCAAACTCGCGTTGCTGAAATGATATGCACACGAGGAGAGGAAGAGCGTACTAAGAAAAGTGAGAATCAATCTTTTCATACTTGCTTACCAGTGATTGGTAGTTGAGAAAGAAGAGTAACAAGAAATGTCTTGAGAATTATTGTTCCTGGAATTCTTCTGCCAGGATTTTTTTGGCCTCGACGGCTGCGGGCGTGCCGGGAAAATTTGTGCATACGTCGTGCAGGTATCTTCTGGCGGCTTCCTTTCGGCGATGGCGTTTTTGTAAGTAGAACTTAGCTTGTGCGAGGAGTCGGTCGGCCGTAGTTTCCAAGGCCTGCTGGAGGATGTTTTGGGCCTCTGCCCGGCCCGGATGGTCTTCTGGTGTATTGGCCAAGAAAATATTTGCTTCGCGCACTGCGGCACGCAATTTTCGGCCATCGCCATCATTTTTTTTGCTTAATTCCGCCAATAGTAGTGCGAATTTCAGCCGCACGTCGTGTTGTTCTGTTGCTTTACGGAGGATGGCCTGGTAGGTATTGGCAGCCTCTTCGGGGCGCTCTGTAGCCAGTAGCAGTTGAGCGAGCTTCAAGCGGTCTTGCAAGGAGACGTGTACTGCTGGTGTTTCGTTGACAATGAGCTCGTAAATGCTAGTAGCAGTGTGTTGGTCGGTAATACCTAGGAAAGTTCCTTTGCCGTGCTCAAAACAATCTGCCAGTTGTCGGAGGCTCTCGACGATATGGTTGTATGGCACGAAGAGGGTATAATTCGTCAACAGGCGATGGAATGCATCACGCGATTTGTGAATTTTACCAGCCAAGAGCAGATTCTCGGCCTCCTTGTAGAGGTAGTGAATTTTTTGGGGCTGGTCTTTGCTGGCTGCCCCTAGACGTCGATAGACCTTGGCCGCGGCTGAATGTTTGCCGAATAATTCATTGACCTCAGCAGTCTTTTGCCAAGCCAGCAATTCTTCGGGAATATATTCGCGGGATGAGGAGATGCAGCCGACAAAAGTGATGCTGGCGCAAAGTACAGTCAGGAACACGATAATTCGGAGTCGTTGTTGCATAAGGGTCCTTTGTTTGCCAATGGCATAAGCCGTCTCAGCAGTCATAATATCGCTAGGCGGTTAAGAATTTCCCGCGCACGGGTGTCGCTCAACTTGCCTACTACTAAGGGTGGTGATTTCGAGCGAGTGACTCAAACAGAGCAAGTGATGGGTCGTTTTTGAGGATGATCGTCGGGTGGAGGATTGCTGTAATGCGAGGCAATTCTCAGCGCTTGAGGTAAGGTGGTTAGAAATCGAGGTCTATTTTTACTTTCGGGAATGCAGTCAAACGGAACATCAGCATAATTTGGAAGTCGTTATAATCCCAGCCCACACCCAGGACCATTGTCCAGCAATGGAGTTGGCGAGAGAGCTCATAAGTGTGCTTGGCCAGGCGATGTTTTTCCAAATCATATTCAGCGTTGATATCAAATCTGGTTTTCGCGTTGATCGGCAGATGCATAGTCGCAGAAATCGTGTCTGTAGTCTCGAAGTGTTTTTTGACATAGCCGCTTTCGCTGGTAAAATCTAATAGGCTGCTACCCATTGAATAGGTTGAGCGTGAGAGGTGGTTATTTCGGTAGAGGTATTTCAGTGAGCCGCTGAGGGCGTCTTCCTCGCCGAGATGCAGGCCTAACTCACCACGGTGGATTTCGCCTTCGCCGAGGTCGTGTAATAGGACAGCTCGAAAGCGCAAGTCATCCCGGGGATTGAATTCCCAGCGGTTCCCCCAATCGCCCCAGCAACGCTCGGATTCTTCTCCGCGGTCAAAGTGGACATCTGCGTAGCTCTGCCAGCGCAGGATGGTCCGGATACGATTAGCTTGTCTGGTCTGCCAGCGTTGATCGATGCCCAAGCGCAGGAAGTGCTGTTTTTGCAAGCGGTCTATTTCGTCAAAGAAGTAGATATTGTCTCGGTCTTCGGATGGTTCGGGGGCGAAGGTATAATTTAGATATGGTTCGACAATGTGTCGCCAGTTAATGCTTTGCATAAAAGGTGTCTGGTACTCCTGCCAATCGCTCCAGAATTTACTGCGCATTTCCAGTCCGAACTCTGCGGCCAGTCGGGTCAGGCTGCCGCCTTGGCTGTCATAATATCTGACTGGGTATTGGTTGTATGGCGAGTCGTGATTTTCTGCGCTAATGATATCGGCCAAGTCGTTGGTACTCAATTTATTCTTACTGCTGCGGCTGTATGAGGTGGCGC
This sequence comes from uncultured Lentisphaeraceae bacterium, assembly GCA_964619145.1. Taxonomy (GTDB): domain Bacteria; phylum Verrucomicrobiota; class Lentisphaeria; order Oligosphaerales; family Oligosphaeraceae; genus JAAZIZ01. The sequence continues at coordinate 10,273 of CAZUCG010000006.1, forward strand.
GGAAGCTGGCTCGGGGGGTGATGCTCAAAGCGCTTTCTAGTTCTATTGGCAGCGAAAATGTGTGTAAGGTGTCGGCCCGGAAACTGCTGTAGTCGGCCGGATCGCCGTGCAGATTTGCGAGGTACTCCGCTAAGGGGATGAAAAACTGCCGGCTGCGGTCAAAATTGCGCCATTTCAAGCGATAGTAGCCGAGGCTGTTTTCGCTGTTATAATGCAGCGGCGTAGAGCCTAGAGCAATTTTGGGAATAGTGAGTCGCAACTCAGGCAGCGACTCTACCGCGGTATAGAATTCGTTGATCCGCGGTCTGACATTCAGTCCGAGCGAAAAATATCTATGGTCATACGTCAGATCAGCGAAGCTCTTTGGTTGCTCTAAACGGCGGTAGTCTCGTTTGAACCAGTCTTCCAGCATCGCGATATCGCTAAGATAATCGACATTCAGTCGCAGGGTCAGGCCGCGTTGCAGTTCGTGCCGGTAATATGTATTCAGGCGGTAGCGTTTATCTTCAGTGGCGAAGCGGCGGTTGTAGCCGGGGCTGGTTTCCGGCGTGTCAGTATCGTTCAGCCCGTAAAGTTGAATTTGCAAGTCTCGCTGTGCGCTAGAATAATCACTATTGAAGCCTAAGCCGATGCCGCGTTTGCTCATCAAATCGAGGTAGAGTTTGTTTTCTCCCAGAATCTCATTTTGCCAGAGCCTGCCTACTTGCAGGTAGGCGCCGTATTTTCCTGAATATCCTGGTTTGATTATCCAGCCGATGCTATTGACATTAGTGCTACCCCATAGCCAGGGTAAGTAAAAAACCGGCACTGGCCCGAAGCGCAAGACTACGTGTTTAGCGGTGAAAGTCTGATCTTGATGATGGACGATCTCCTTAGCATAAAGCCGATAGTGTGGCTGATGTAGGTCACAAGTGCTCAACCAGCCATCGCTGATGATCTTGTCGCCACCGTCGGAATAGCTGCCGGCCTGACCGCCAGCGTGCCAGATATTGCCGTCAAGGCGAAATGGACCGAACTGAAAATCTTTTTTTTGGATATTGCCTTGGACCGCAGGTGCCCGCCAGGAGCCTTGGTCTTTCAAGGTCACCGTGACGTCGCCAATGGCCGTAAATTCACCAGTATTGGCATTGATGCTGGCTTCTTTGGCAGTCAGCTGTAAATCGCCGTAGGTAACAATGACGTTCCCCTTGGCGCGAACATCGCCGGAGGTCTGTAAATGAGTAAGCTCCTCAGCTTCAATCTGAATTTCGTCGGCTTTTGGCAAAATATGTTCAGCCTGGGCGGACAAGAGGGCAGTGCTGAAGATAAACGCAAGGCCACAAATCAGTTTGGGCAAAGACATATAGCTATCCTGATGATGGTTCTTAGGCACTGGAAGACTTTTAATTCGGCTGGTCGGTACTTGGAGTAGGGTTACGGCTGACGCGATGCCAATACGTCTATACTGCCAAAATACCGTGCTTGATTGCTGAATAGCCGCAAAAAGACAATTTGGCTATAAAATAAAACTGAAATTGGAATAAACAAGCTGAGTTGGTGATTATTAGCAAAAAAGGCTTTATATTATACCGCATCTCAAGGTGGGCAGACGCTCGGAACGTGCTAGAGTAAGAGCGCCATCGATCGTACCAGAGCACTGCGGGCATTTATTTTTCTAGTAATGCTCTGATGATTAGTAATGCGTAGGCTAAGCAGATTGGAAGTAAAATGGCAAAAACAACGACTGTCTTGGTAGTGGGAGCGCATTTTGAAGAAGTCGAAGCGGAATTTCCCAATATCTGTGCTTTATTAAGTGAGGCTGCCTGCCGCGTCGTGATTCTAAATCCCATCGGTGGTTGGAACTGGACGAGCGTGCGCGAGATGGGCCCAGCTGGGCGTGAGACACTTCTCGCAGCGTCGTTGGCGGCGGCTGGATGCCTGGGGTGTGAGAAGGTCGTTTGGGATTACTCGGTTTCCAGCACTGCCAGTGTGCAGGATGAAATATGTCAGCGCCTGGCGGATTTTGTCTTGACTTTGCAACCGGAGATTGTCTTGATGCACTGGCCGGAGGATATCCATCCTGACCATCGGGCAGTGGCCAGATATACGCGACATATCTTAAGCTGCGCACCCAATCTGGTGCCGGATTTGGGTCGGCGACTATCCGTTAAGGAAGTGTACGCATTCCAGACTGAGGTGATCCAAGCGTATAACTATGTGCCCGATCTGTTGGTAAAATGCTCTGCGAGCAGTATGGCCAAGGCCAAACAGGCTCTCGAGTGCTTCCGAGGCAAGTTTGCTGAAGATTACGCTTCGACTTGGTGGCAGAATGTCCAAGCCAAGGCGAATTATTGGCAGATACTTAGCGGTGCTGAGCCGGCGGAAGCGCTGAAGTACGTCGGCCCAAATATGCCGACTGAAGGACTGTTGTTAAAGAAAATTCTCGGTGATCGCTTGATTGGTATAGGTACAGACACTTGGCTGCGCTGGTCGGCCATGCAGTACTAGTGTCAGTGCTGCATTGCTTGTTGGAAAATATGTCCAGCCGTTAAGCCGTCTTGCTGCTCACTCTGTTGTCTAATAATTATTGAGGTAGAATGATGCTCAAAGTTTATGTCCAAACCGATCTTGAAGGCGTGGCTGGATTCTGTTTTTTCGAGAACCGCAAGAATCCCAATATCGAGAACATCCAGCATCGCCAGCGGATGTATCGTCTCTTGACCAACGAAGTCAATGCCGCAGTGAAAGCTGCTTTTGACAGCGGTGCCGACGAGGTGATTGTCAATGATAACCACGGCTCAGGATATAATATAATTTTCGAAGATTTGGACTCGCGTTGCCGCATCATCCACGGTCGCAATGGCAGTGGCCCGAGGTGGCTGAATCTTCTCGATGAGAGTTTTGCGGCATTGGTGTTGGTCGGTGCACACGCAATGGGCGCGACGCCTTGTGCCATCACGCCGCATTCTTTATGGAAAGTTAACAATGGCGATATTTATATGAGCGAGGCCTCGATGGCTGCTGCGGTAGCAGCTGACCGTGGTGTCCCGACGGTATTTATCAGCGGTGATGACAAAGTCACCGCTGAAGTCGCGGCGAAGATTCCAGGGCTTGAGGTCGCACCAGTAAAACAGGCGCTATCACCATATCTGGCCTGTTCGCTGATTCCCACTCGTGCTTGTGAGTTAATCTATCAAGGAGTCTGTCGAGGCATCGCTAAGCGCGAGCAGATCGCACCGTATAAAATACCTGGTCCAGTCACCTTGACGTTGCTGGATTCGAGCGACCATTGTCTGCCCTTTACCGAGCTCTGCCCGCCTTATACCTGCGATAGCATTAGTGAGGCATTCTATAAATGCGAAGACTCGATGCCTTGGGATTGCCGCAACACCACCTTGCCAGACGGATACGTGTTCCCGCAAGTCTGAAACACAGTTCGACTGGCAGGCCTCTTTACTGTAGCTGATTCCCAGCGAACGGCTGCTGGCGTTGGCGAAAATCGGGCAGGAAGCTGCCGTCATCTTCGTCCTGGAGGAATATTCTGCGGAAGCCGAGCCTTTCGGCTTCTGTAGCGGCCTGTTCGTATTCAGCCGGGCTTACTTTCCGAGTAAGAAAACCACGGGTATGACATTCTGGCATAGGAGTGAATTGCCGCATCAGTGCCAAGGGCAGGTCTGGGCCAAATTCCCGGTGCAACAATCGTAGCACGGCAAGGGTGTTTGGCACTTGACCCGGTAGCAGAAGATGGCGGACTAGCACCCCGCTTGAGGCAGTGATTTCACCGCTGTAATCAAAGGGCCGCAAAAAACCCTTGCGCTTGACGAGCAGACGGAGAGCGGCTAAGGCGATTTCCGGGTAGTCTGGCCGACCTAGACAGCGTTGCGCTAGACCCGGCTCAGCAAATTTATAATCTGGGAGGAAAATATCGATATCCTGGCATTGCTCAGCCAGCATCTCCACTTTACTGAAGCCGGCACTGTTCCAGATGAATGGTAACTCGAAACCCTCTTGGCGCAGATTCTGGCAGAGGAAGCGGATCTGCGGCCAGAAATGCTCTGGGGTGACGAAGTTCAGGTTATGCACACCACTATAGGCGAGGATGCGTACTTGCTGCAGCAGCTCTTCGGGCGACAACAGTTCCCCGAGATGTTCTTGAGAGAGCTGGTGGTTTTGGCAGAAGAAACAGCCACAGGAGCAACCAGAAAAGAAGATAGTGCCGGAGCCACGTTGGCCGGTCAGGCAAGGTTCTTCGCCAAAATGTGCTCCGATAAAGGCGACGCGACATTGCTCGCCTTCGCCACAGAAGCCGTATTGTCCTGCTATTCGGTCGCTATTACATTCTCGGGGGCAGAGCCGACAATGCTGGTATTCGTGGTTATCGAAAGCGATTCTGGTCATTGTTCAGAGTCGATATTATTTCACTGTTGCAGTCTTGCAAGGCCCGAGAGATATCCCGGTCGGTAGCTCCTGGCGGCAGCTCTAGGGCTTCCTTGAGCTCTTGCCGAAATTGCGTTGTCTGTTCTCGTAGGCGGTAGGTCTTTTGCAGTCGGCGGACTTTTTTGCGTTTGGCTCGTAGTGCGTGTTTGCGGTTTGCAACGACTCGTCCCGAGGTGGACCAGAGCGGCAGCGTTATTGCTCTGCTGAAAACTATTATCGCCAAGCCCAGAAACAGAATGCTCCAGAGGGGAAAAGTAGTCTCCTGTTCTTGCGCTTCGGCTGCTATAGCCGTGCTTGGAGTTGTCAAGGCAGCCGCCGGGAGCAGCGAGATATTCACAGATTCGCCCTCGCGGGCAGATTCCGGCGGTGGATTTTCTGCTGGTATTCGCCAAGGGTCTAAGAAGAAATCCTGGAAGAAGAATTCACGGCATTCCGTCTCGGCGGGGGCAGAATTGGCGCTACTGGCCAAGAGGAGAATCAGGCCAAACGAAAAGATGGTCGTTACTCGTGGCATTGGCTAATAGTTGAATTGGCACAAATCTTCGTAGCGCAAGAATGTCCCGCCAAAAATATCGAGTGCACTTCCGACGGTAAAATCAATTTTCCCCCGTCCTGTTTGTCTGATCTCTTCGATGTCAGCCAGGCTACGGATGCCGCCGGCATAAGTCACTGGCAGGGGGCAATTTTTGGCCAGCAGCTCTACCAGCTCCAAGTCGATGCCATTTTGTTTGCCCTCGACATCGACGGCGTGGATCAAAAATTCCGAGCAATATTCAGACAACTGCTGTAATGCGTCGTAATTCAGGTGTAAAGAAGTCAAGGTCTGCCAACGGTTGCAGGCCACGATGTATTTATCGGCGTGTTTGCGGCAACTCAAATCAAGCACCATCCGTTCTGGACCGAGAAAATGCGATAGTTCTTGCAGCCGCTCTAAGGAAAACTCTTGCTTTGGGAAGAGATACGAGGTAATAATGACTTTGTCCGCGCCGTGGGCCAGCCATTCGTCGGCATTCTCGGGGGTGATACCGCCACCGATTTGCAAGCCGCCAGGGTAGGCAGCCAAAGCTTCTTGGGCGGCAGCGGCATTACCGGTACCGAGCATAATAACGTGCCCGCCGGATAAATTGTCGGCGCGGTATTTGCTGGCAAAATAGGCCGGTGCTTGGCTGGCGACAAAATTGGTCTGCAAATTCCGCTCATCATCTTGCAGTGACGAGCCGACAATCTGTTTGACCTTGCCGCCGTGTAAGTCAATGCAAGGACGAAAACGCATACTTCTCAACTCCGCCAGTATTGCCGCAATTTGTCATTTCGAAGGATTCCCAGCGGCGGGAACTCGCCAATTTTCGCGAGGTATTCTTCGACGCTGTTCGCCTCAGCCCAGTAGTTGAATTCCGCTGCCGCGATGACGCCTTCGGCCAGGCAGGCGAATTCCAGGAAGCCATCTTCGCGTTGCAGCGACAACGCCTCAAACGACTCCGGCTTGAAAGCACTGACGTGTTGCAAAATTTCGTTTTTGGGTGCATAGAGGAAAATTTTCGCGATATGCGGGAATGCGGTAACGAAGCCGATGCCCTCGTAATTGCTGTTTTGCAGTTGGCTCAGGAAAGTCTGTTTTTGCCAGGCGCAGCGCGACCATTCGTAGCGTTCTGGCGTATCGCGGCCGGTGATGCTGCAAAAATATACTTTGAAAGCCGAGAGGCCATCGGCCTTATGCACGATTTGATAATCGTCAACAATGGCGTGATAGCTGTTGCAGGAGGCTACTTTCATATTATCAGTCCAGATATATTTCGAGTGTTAGAGTTTATAAAAAGAGGATTCGAAACAGCGAGTCCAGATAGGTGCAGTTCCCAAAAGATAAAGGTCGTCCAAAAAGAATGCAGACTGCCGGGCAATACTCTTTACTTGAGGTGGGTGTATTTCTTAAAGGTGTCTGGGTCGTAAAGGACATATAGGACAAATGGATATGACAATAGGACAATGAGCCGGAAAAGTCCAGAACAAGCATTCCATT
>CAZUCG010000007.1:0-16471 GCA_964619145.1 uncultured Lentisphaeraceae bacterium
AATGTCCTGACATATTGATTGTATTCTACATCGTTATCAGAAAAAACAGTACTGCTTTTCTTATTGACTGCAATTGGGAAATTGGCGAATGCCCGAGGCGCGCCTATGGTTACGGCTGCCAGCGAAGAGTATTCGAACAGCGGCAAAGGGCGTCGGGCTGCGTTGAGATAGACTTGCAGCAGGCGCCGCAGATACTGTTGGGCCTGTTCCCGCGACAACTGGCCCAAGCACATCCCGGTTTGGTCATTGTCATTTCGCAAGTAACTCTGGCAGGATTCCCCCTGCAGCGCGGCCAAAAACAGATGCCGGAGATAGAAGCGCAGCAAATGCCTGCTGCCGGTCTCTTTTTTAAATGAGCAATACAGCACGCCGGCGTTGTTTTCTCGGGCCAAAAATTGTCCGCTGAGTTCCAGCGTCAGGAATTCTTCCTTCTGGCTTTGTTGCAATGGCCCAAAGTATGGGTCGTCACTAAGTGATTCGGGGAGGGCGGTTCCGAGCTCACTGATAGTCAGGCTACCGGAAAATCGCTGCTGTTGCTGCCATTCGTGTTTAAACTTTCCATCCTGGAAAGTCCCCAGACTAATTAATTCAGCATAGCTCAGCTTGCCATACTCGCCGACCGGCAGGCGGTTATCAGCCAGTAAGCGCTGATATTCCTGGCGGTATTGCGGGTTCTCAGTAGCATAAGGGATTTTCTTCTCCACCAGTTCGCGCAGCAAGGTTATTTGCTCCAGCCGATCAAGGTGATAGTCCTCAGAGTCTGCCAGCCCAGCCTCTGACCATTCTTTGCCCGGCAGGCCCAGCGAACGAGTGGCATAGAATTCACTGGCGTCAATCAAACAATTCTCTAGTTCGTGCAGCGATACCTGCAGAAAATTATCCGGGTACTCATTTTTTGGATAAATGGGCCAGAGTTCTGCCGGCCAACTGGGTAAATCCGCTGCCTGAGCAGCTGTTTCCTGATGCTTTCGGATACTGCTTTTGGCTACTTTCCAGGCACTGTGATCATAGGAGAAGACTTGTCGAAGCATACCCTTGCAGGTGTCTGAAGAAAACAATTGAGCTGACGCCGACGGGAAGCAATTTGACGAAAAAGAGTGCAGCGGATGGCGAATTATGATTTTATCGCTTAACTCTGGCATAGTCTCAGCAGTCGTGAGTTGCAAGTATTCCAGTACTTCAGAAATTACTGTCGATGGGATGTGTTGCTTCTGGTCGAACTCATCTTGCCCGTGATAATAAAGCAGTAGATAGTCCTGAGCAGAAAGCAGTGTCTCTAGAAAAATAAAACGATCCTCCCAAGGGCGTTTGCGGTCTAAAAGGCGTCCTTCTTGAGCAATGATGCTAAAGCCCAAGGGGTTCTCCTGGCGTGGGTAAGAATCCTCCTCCAGCCCCAGCACGGCGATGACTTTACAGGGGATACTGCGCATTGGCAACAACGAGCAGCAAGTGATCCTCCCAGCTAAAAATCCCGCTGTCTCCTGGGTGGATTGCAAGGCCTCAGCAAGAATGCCGCTGACTACCGGCAGAATGATCTTTTGCTCGGCGTAACTGCTTTGCTGCAGATTTTGGTAAAACGTCCGAATGGTGTTATACATCACGCCATAATCATAGGCATTATCAGCATTGGCCAGGAAAAACGTCTCCAGGATAGCAGTAAGTTTGGCGAACCATTCCTGAGCAGTCAAGCCGCTGTCTGGGTAGCTCTCGGCAGTGGCAAAAAGCGCATCGATGAAACGGCATAATTTTTCCAGCAGCAGTCGGTTTTCTTTGCCATTTGCCTGCGACAGAGGGAGTAACTCGGCAAATAACGGCGGCGCGTCCGGGTCATCGTCGATGGCTAAGCCTAGTAGTAACCGATCTAAGCCCTGACGCCAAGAGAAGTTGGCAAATGCTTTCGAGTATAGTTTTTCGCGCTCATTTGCGTCACGGCCCCAATGCACACGAGCAGAGGTTAGCCAAGAACGAATTTTCGAGAGATCCTCACTTTGAAAACCGAAACAATCGCGCAAGGCCTGGCTGTCGAGCAACTGCAAGACCTGACTAACTGAGAATCGACTCTGACAGAGTGCCAGTATGCCCAAGAAAGCCTCAGCCAGGAGGTTATCCTGGCTAATGGAACGATCGCTGAAGGCATAATGCTGCGCCAAAGGACCTTGGTCAAAAACTGCTTGTATCAAGGTACTGAAACGACTGATGTCAGGCGCCATAATCAGAATGTCATTCAAGGCATAAGGATGTTTTTGTAACAACGCCAGGATGTGATTATGCAGGACTTCGACTTGCCGCAAGTCGTAATGGCAGCTATGGATGGTCAAGGAATCATCATTGGCGGCTATCGGGACGGGCGGGTCAGTCATTTTGGGAGAGACCTGCTTGCGGATGTCGTGCTGAAGACGCTGCAAAATCGTCAGATTTGCCAAAACCGGCTCAGGTTCCTTGTCATCTTCAGCCCAGGTAAAGCCCTGGTAGCCCTCGCCAGGCAACGGCTCAATCTCAATTATCTCATCTAACTGCAGCACTTCTCGAAAAAATTCCTGGCCCTGCATACCGAGATTTCCGAGCAGCGGGTTGCTGAAATGTGTTTCTGTTAGTCCTGGGTCTTGACGCTGCCATTTGCTTTTCTGGTCGGCCCAATATTCTTCACAGGGATTCAGATAAAAGAAATGCACTGGCACGACAGTAGAGAGCTTCTTGAAAATGCGCAAAAAAATGGGTGGCATCACACTGGAGCCAAAAATGCTGATGGGGTAGAAAGAGCCAGGCTGTAATTGTGCTTGGCAAAATTGCAGCATCGCCTCTGCCGGACTCGGCGTATCGGCCTGTTGGCGTAGTTGACGCCACATAATCGCTTGCCAATGATTATGCTCTTCAGGCTGTTGGCGCCACTGCAGCAGCAGCTCAGGACGATAAATCAGATACTGGTCAAAAAGCTGGGCGATGCGCATCGCGAGTTGATAATTGCGCAACTGCGGACACTTTTCTTGAGTGAAAGCAGCATCCAAGTACTCACGCAATTCCAAGTATTGCTCCAGATGATTTTGTAAAAGCGACATAATGTCCCAAGTCATCCGTGGGATACTGTACATTTCGAAGGGCTTTTCTGCTGCTGTTGCCAAATGCTGCCGCAAGAGGTCATCAATTTGATTGCGGATGAAGGGGAATCTGACATTTGCCATCACAAAAGCGCGTTCCTGGCAGAGATAATGCTCCAGCCACACAGCTACGCCCTTGGTAGGGATCACAATCGTCTCACCAGCTAAGATGTCTGCCGGCCGGAAACGCTGCGGGTGACGGCGGCGATGCTCGGCATACAAGTTGGCCAAGGCATCAAGGTGGCTGCTGGTATAGAGATAAAAACGACCTTTATACATCTTTTTCCTTAATAATCGAATTTTCCGCGGCAGCTTGGCTCTGCCCCTAGGCCGTTGGAGATCATAACGCAGTTATAAAAATCAATGCTGAACATACCCTGATTTCTTTGGAAAAGAAAAATATCGGTCGTATTATTCACCTTGCAAGCAAAGACTTTCACCGGCGGATAAAGAAAATTCCTGGATTTTGTCAGCCTGCTCGAGGTCCTTTCCATCGGCAGCGCGCCAGCAGCAGACCGGGCCGGGCAGGGCGAGTTTAATGCTACAGTCGCGGCTCGCAGTCAAACGCAATGACTGCGCCTTGCCTCGAGAGTAGCGGCCGCTGATTCTGAGCCCGCCGGGTCCCGGCAGATTTTCAATATTCGCGTATTTCCAATGCTTGGGAATGCTGGCAAAAAGATGCAGACAATCGCCGCGCTGATGCACGAACATATCTTGGATGGCGGCCACTACGCCCATCCCGGCATCCATCTGCATAATTTCTGGGCGGTAGCTCCAGAAAGTGAAGCCTGGGAAATTAGCGTCGTGCAATGTCCCTCCGCCAGGATTGGTAAAACAGCGCTGCCAGATTTCCAAAATCACCTCCGCCATCTCGCCATTATTGAAGCGATTGTAGATCATTGCTGCCCAAGGCATACTCCATCCGCTCCATTCGCCCATCCCCAGCGTGGTCCAGCGTTTTTGGGTATTCGCGATTACGCTCTGCCATTTTTCCTCATCGGGATTGATGACTCCAAAGGGACAGATGCCCGCCAAATGCGAATGATGGCGGTGGCTCTCGCCCAATACCAAGCCCTCCCAAAGAGCTATCTCTTCCTTATCGCCCTCAGAAAAAAGACAGGCTTCCGGCAATTTTTCCCGGACTTCCTGCCAGAATGGGTCCGGCTTGAGGTGCAGAGTTTTTGCCGCCTGCAGGAGGTTCATTGCCAGCCGATGAATTGCGCCAAGCTGGAAGCTTGAATTCGCGCCCCAGGCGTCCATCTCAGCAGCACGGTATTCCGGTGAGACGCTGACCGGCAGCATCAGCGTGCCGTCTAGGCGGTAGGTCAGCATTTCCTGGAAGACACGCATCGTCCCGCGCATAAAATCGAACGCTACTTCGCGTAGATATTTTTCATCGCCCTGGTAATCACAATAATCATACATCATTTGCGCGATCCAAGCCGTGCAGGCGTGATCGATAATGCCAGTCCAGAATGACCCCATACAGGTACAACGGTCATCTACTGCGTGCGGAAGCATATAGCCATCTTCGATGCCGAGAAAATTTCTGGCGTTAGAGCGTAATTTTTCTCGCCAAGACCAGACCAAGTCGAACATCGGGCGTAAATTCTCCAGCAACCCAGAACGATACGCCGGCCAGTAGCACATCTGGATATTGATATTGAAATGATAGTCACCTGACCAAGGGGGCAGGCCGTTATCTTCAATCCAAGGCCCCTGTAAGCCGGCCGCGACCCCATCGCTAGCCGTCAGGCCCTGAAAACGAAACAAGCCGCCTTCGTAAAGCTCTTGCAGGCGTTCGTTATCGACCTCTAATACCGGCCGTTCAGCCCAGAATTGCTGCCAGTACCGCTGATTCGCCGACGAGATTTGCTGCCAAGTGCGGTCTGACGGCTCCACACAGGCGGCTAACAGTGCTGTGCTTTCGAGGTCGCGCCCGAATCTGCCTGTCAGGCAATCACCCTGATGTTTGTATGCCAGGCCATAGCTGGGATCAGCTGGCATCGGCTGGACAAAACCAGCGCCATCCTCCTCGAAAAATTCTTGCGGTAGTACAAACGACAGCTCAGCCAAGATATTCTTGCACAAATGATAAGCCGGAATCGTTTTTACCTGTGCCTCCGGGCAAATTTTACCGACAAAAGTGCCCTTGTCGTGCATCTCCAGACGGAACTGCAAGCATTTTTCCTGACCATCTTGCTGATAGATACTCCGTAAAAGACCATCGCCTAAGCATAATTCATTGCGCAGCAGCTCACAATCCGGGGGCAGGGTGACGACTACCCGCCCGACTGGAATAATCGACGGGCGACGTGGTACGCCAGGAATGGACTCCGTGTCCACCGCAAAAATTTTTTTAATCGCGTCCTGGTCATTATTTTCGAGTGCGCCTTTGATATCGCGGTAATTTTGTTTGTCAGTCCAAGACATCCCGCCACGATGGTCCCATAATGCGGCACAGCCGACGGTTATCTTGAGGATATTTCCCTCACCCCAAAACAACAGTCCGAGATAGCCATTGCCCAAGGCAGTGCCGTTGTGTACAGTAGGCAAGGGGAAGTCGTAACTCAGAAGGCGCTTGTTTAGCATAACTTCTTTCCTGTAAATTAGTTGCCTCAAAAATTAAGCTTTCTGATTACCGATATGGCTCTGTCCCGAAACTCTCCACGTCCTCACTTAAAATGAACATCCCGCCGCTACACAACCGCTGTTCGGCAGCAAACAGGCGATGGAATGCCTGTTGCAGAGACGTGTCGGCCGGGTAGCTGGCGAAATCGCGGTCAGAGCGGCCAAAAACATTGCTCAGGCCCTCGACGCCAGTCGGCGGCCAACCTGGCAATAAATAGACATTGCGAGCAAAATGTGCCAAATTGGACTCCGGCAGTAATTCTTCCCAAGCCGGATTAAAAATCCAGGAAGTGCAGACAAATAACGCTATCTCCAGCTGAAAATAGCTACGAAAGAAGGCAATAGCCTGCCGTAGTGAGTCTTTTACTAACTCCGGACGCATTCCGCCACCTGCCGGAATATGAATGCTGGGAAGGACTGACCAAGCCGGTGCTACTGGCCGCCAACGGTTTAAGTCCAGAGTCAAAGGCTGGCAGGGCAGGGCGACTCCGTCTGGACGGATCGGCGTGCCAGTGACTGAATTTGCGGTATAAGTCAAACTAGTGCTAAAAGTATCAGCATCGCCAACTGCAGCCCGCCGCCCGGCTGAGTCAAACAGCCAGCCATCACGACATAATACGGCCAAATTTTGCCCGGAACGGTATATCGCCGGAACCCACTGGGGATAAGGATGTAATAGATATTCCAAGCGTCCCAATCTGAACAAACGGCCCTCGACTGAATGCCGCAACCAGTTCAATTGCGATAAGTTGTGTAACGGATAACCATCCGCATCTAAGCATATCGAGGAACCTAGCCATAATGCATTCCCGCGAGCATAACTCACCGGGATGCCCAAAGAACGAAATTTTTGCTCGATCAACGGTAGGGCGCTGACCGCTATCAATAAGTCAAAAACGCCGGTTAAACGCCCTAAAATACCCTCGAGAGAGGGAAAATCAGCATAGTTGATTAACGCTATCGACTGACCAAGACCGTAATCTATAACCGGCTCAGTGCGAAAAATGCCAGTATGCAGAATATGCCCATACAAGCGCAAATGCTCGTTCGAGGCCAGTAAATTACAGACTTTCGCCGCAAACGGCAAAACACAACCCGGACCAGCAGTATAAGCATAATATTTGCTGAAATACTCAAAAGTAAGATAGTCCGGGCTGGACCCAGTAGTGTACCCAGCAGTTAATTCAGACCATAAAGGCGATAACCGAAAACGTAACGAATCGGAAAAACCCATAGCTTGACAAAATGCAGCAACAGAAATGTTCATTACTAAAAATATGCCCGGATATTGTTGGCTGGCTGAAACGCTGGCTAAATTAAGATGGCTTAATATCATCCTAGATGAAAAAAAAGCAAACCATAAATAATCAAGATAAAAGAGAACAAGTCATAAAAAGAAGCCAAATAGCAAGCAAAATACACCCCCTAAAAGAGTTTGAGAACGTCGCATAATGTATATTATGTATAATTAAAGGTCTTTCTCCAGGGTCTTTTTATCAAGGTTAAGTTCTTGTTATTAAGTATGGTATCTTAATAATGTTAGTTCTTTGTTAATAACTTCGGCATAACTTTTATTTTATCTTGCTCTATTTTTCTCTTCAGGCTTGCATCTCTGGTCTCAGTTTTTTGGCGGATCAATATTTTGTTAAAAAAATGCTTTCACTGTCTATCAAAACGGCAAAACTCATATACAGTATAGTATGATCATTTTTTGTGTTGGTTAGATTTGCCGGCTGGTTAATTTTCATTTTTGCATCTTGAGGTTGAAATTTATGAGTACTGTCTGGGAAAACCCGACTTTATTGGGGCTAAACAAAGTTCCTGGCCATACTGTTTTGTTACCTTATGACAATAAAACTGCTGCTTGTCAAGGTGAAAGGACTCTTTCGCCTTATTACAAGTTATTGACTGGTTTGTGGCTATTCAAGTATTTTTCTTGTCCTGAGGATGTTCCGGGCGATTTTTTTGCTCTTGATTACGATCTTTGTGACTGGGCTCAAATAATGGTCCCAAGTAATTGGCAATTAGAGGGATATGGCAAGCCTCAGTACACCAATATTCAATATCCTTTCCCGGTAGATCCGCCCAGAGTTCCGCAGGCCAACCCTACTGGCTGTTATATTCTAGACTTTGACCTGGATGAGTCGTGGTATATGCATCCTTGCCTGTTGAATTTTGCCGGCGTGGATTCATTTTTCCAGCTTTGGGTCAATGGCATCTATGTCGGTTTCAGCAAAGGCAGCCGCAATCAGGCGGAATTTGAAATCGGCAAATTATTGCAGCCCGGCCGGAACCGCCTGGCAGTGCAAGTTATGCAATGGTCGGACGGCAGTTATCTCGAAGATCAGGATATGTGGTGGTTGAGCGGCATTTTCCGGGAAGTAAGCTTGACCGCCCTGCCCTACCAGGACATCGTTGATACTTTTATCAATACCAAGCAGGAAAATGATAACTCCTGGACCCTGAGCGGTACAGTCAGTATCAAAAATTTTGCCAATTCAGCTCGGGCAGGCCTGCTGGAGATTGAATTGTATTCTCCTGAAGGGGTTGCTCTTTTTCCCAAGCCTGCTGAAAACAAGTACAAGGCCATCAAGGCTCAGGCGACGGTCGATATCGAGTTTTCTTGTCATCTGCCTGAGATTCAACCTTGGACGGCTGAAACACCAGTACTTTATACCCTGCTGTACACCTTAAAAAACCAGAAAAATGCCATCCTGGAATACAAGAGCTTGAAGATTGGCTTCCGCAGTATATCGCTCAACAATGGTCAAATGCTACTGAATGGCGTGCCGATTATGTTGCGTGGTGTAAACCGTCACGAATTCAATACTGATTTAGGGCGTGCGTTGAGTTATGAGGCGATGCTGGATGACATCCTGCAGATGAAACGCCATAATATCAATGCCGTCAGGACGGCGCATTATCCGAATGATGCCCGCTTCTATGACCTCTGTGACCAATATGGACTGTATGTCTTGGCAGAAGCAGACCTCGAGAGCCACGGTTTCGGTTACCAGAAAGGCGAGATGCCGGCATCCTGGCCGGAATGGGAGGGCGCTTTCTTGGATCGGGTGAGCCGGATGGTCGAGGCGCATAAGAACCATCCCAGCATTATCATTTGGTCGATGGGCAATGAGGCCGGCTATGATGTTAATATCGCCAAGATGATCGATTGGACGCGTCAGCGTGACCCGTCTCGGCCAGTGCATTACGAGCGCGAGACCGAATATCAGGCTGTAGATTTCATCAGCCCGATGTACGCTACGCCAAAACATTGCCTGGAGATGCTAGCCCAGCGCCAGAATGACAAGCCGTTTATCCTCTGTGAATACGCTCACGCGATGGGCAATGGCCCTGGTGGGTTGGAAGAGTACTGGCAGACCTTCTATTCCCATCCCAATATGCAGGGTGGCTTTGTCTGGGAATGGTGCGACCACGGTATCAGGCAGTTTACAAAAGAGGGAAAACAATTCTTTGCTTATGGCGGCGATTTCAACGAATATCCCAATGATGGGAATTTTGTCATTGATGGTCTGACTTTTCCTGATAAGTCCCCTAACCCTGGCCTGCTGGAATTGAAGAAAGTCCTGGCGCCGGTGCGACTGGAAGCCCTGGATTTGAAGAAAGGCATCCTGACTGTAAGGAACCTCTATGATTTTCTGACTTTGGAGCACTTGCATATCACTTGGAGCATTAGCGAAAATGGCCAGCCCGTGCAAAGTGGTCTGTTACCATCTTTGTCTATCTCGGCTCACAAGACAGGCAAACTGGTCATACCCTATCATTTGCCCCCTGCACCAATGCCGGCGGCTGAGTATTTTCTCAATCTCAGTTTCCTGTTAGGCGTAGATACGCCCTGGGCCCGTTGCGGGCAGGAGATCGCCTGGGGACAATTCAAACTTCCCTTGAAGGTCCCGAAAGCGACGCCATTGAAAGGCATTACCCTCAGCCCAGATTACCACGAAGAAGGCAATAAGATTTTTTTATACGCGAATGAGGTGCTGCTGGAATTTGATAAAATTAAAGGCGTGATTAGCGCCTATGAGCGTGCAAATCGGCCGTTGTTGATGCGTGGACCGCTAATCAACCTCTGGCGGGCTCCGACTGACAATGACTGTGGCGGTGGCGAGGCGGCGTTTGCGACAATCTGGCAAAAAGCCGGCTATGACCATCTACAGCAACGTGTTGAGGACATCGAACACAGCTACGATGGCAATACCGGTGCTTGTCGACTGAAAGTTTTGGCTCGCCTTGCGCCTCCAGCCTTGAAGCTGGGCCTGGATTGCGAATACCTCTACGATTTCTTCCCCGATGGCTCGCTGGACATCACCGTCCAAGTGAACCCGGACGACGGCTTGCCGCATTTCCCCCGACTCGGCTTGCAGATGTTCTTGCCTGAGGACCTATCGGAGGTCACTTGGTTCGGCCTCGGACCTGGCGAATCGTATTGCGATTCCAAGACTGCTCAGCGAGTCGGGCTGTACAAAATGAGCGTTGAGCAACTCTTCACAGCATATATTTTCCCGCAGGAAAATGGCAATCGCAGCGAAGTCCGGCGGCTTTCTCTCTGTGATCGGTATTCCGGGGGGCTGCTGATAATGGGCAATCCATTGCTCAATTTCAGCGCTCATCGCAATACTCCCGAAGAATTCACTCAGGCCAAGCATATCCACGAGTTGCCGCCAAGAGATAATATCGTGCTGAATCTCGACTGGAAACAATGCGGCTTGGGTTCCAGCTCCTGTGGACCACAGACGCCGGAAGAATGCCGCCTGCCAGCCAAGCTCAGTAAATTCTGTTTCAGCTTCAGGACATTGTCTCCAGGCGAGCTCAATGACCGGTCTTTTTTTACCTTATAGTGATGGCCTGATGGAGCCGCAGACGCGCTTATGGCAAATCTCTCCGGTATCGAAAAATTACTCACTCCGCAGGAATTATCGCGTTTAGGGCGATTGGCCATAGGCTCTCGTTTTGTGGTCGAGGGTTCTCTGGCTGGTATCCATCGCAGCCCCCTGAAGGGCTTCAGCGTGGAATTTGCCGATCACCGGCAGTACGTCTCTGGCGATGACCCGCGCTATCTGGATTGGCGGGTCTTTGCCCGAAACGAGCGTCTTTATGTCCGGCAATATGAAGAAGAGACGAGTCTGCGCACTTATTTGCTGCTGGATGCTTCCCGCTCAATGGCCTACAGCAGCCGTGACTTGAGCAAATACCAGTACGCCTGCCGTTGCGCAGCCTGTTTGGCCTATGTGGTCATTCATCGACAAGACAATGCTGGAATGGCAATTTTTGCCGATAAATGCCAGCAGTTGTTACCGGCCCGCGGCGGCCCCGAACACCTGCGCATCCTCTGCAATACAATGGTCGAGACCGTGCCTTCCGAACAGACCCGGATGGCTGAATCACTGCATCAATTGGCGGAAAAATACAACAAGCGCTCGCTGGTGATCATTTTTAGCGATTTGTTTGAGGAGCCCGAGACGCTGCGTTCCGTCCTGGCGCATTTCCGTCGCAAGCGCCACGATGTCATCGTGTACCAGATTCTAGACCGGGCAGAAGTAGAGTTCCCGTTCAGGGATATAGGTGCTTTTGAAGACCTGGAGACTGGAGAAAAAATCATCACCAACCCCACCGACATCAGGCGTGAATACCAAGTTTCACTACAGGAATTCCTCAATCAGTGCCGGAAAATTTGTGCCGAGCTCGGTGTCGAGTACCTACTGGCCTTGACTGATGAGCCAGTGGTTGACTTAATCATCCGGCACCTGCATCAACGCAGCCTGGCAGGGCGATAATACGAACTCTATAATTATTTTTACCTTGACTTTTCATTGTGACTAACAAACCGATATTTCGTTCCCAGGATGTCTCCCGCAGTCCCGGCGTATACGTATTTCGTAACGCTGTTGGCGAGGTTATTTATGTCGGCAAGGCCAAGAATTTGCGCAACCGGATGCGCTCTTATTTTATGCCCTCGACCTCCCGGCGCAGCGACCCGAAGTTACGCGCGCTGATCCACAGCATCGCCGCATACCAGACTTTTGAAGTATCGAGCGAATCTGAGGCGCTACTGCTGGAAGCGCAATTTATCAAGCAATATAACCCGCGTTACAATATCGATATGCGCGATGACAAGCGCTATCTGCATATCCGAGTCGACCTCGCGGAGACATACCCGCGCTTCACGTTCGCCAGACTGCGCCGAGACGATGGCTGCCTATATTTTGGGCCGTTCCCACAAGCTACTGCCCTGCGGGAGACGATTCGACTGCTGGAAAAACGCTTCGGGCTGCGAAGTTGTGCCTGCAATGAACCGACATTGGAGACACGTAAACATTGCCTGGAGCATATCCTCCGCGACTGTAGCTCGCCTTGTACCGGACAAATCTCCCGAGAAGATTATTTGGCGAAACTAGAGCAGGCCTTAGCTGTCCTACGGGGTGAAGTCGGCGCCGCCAAAATAGCGGCAGAACTACAGAGCCAGATGCAGGAATGCGCCGCCAGGCTCGATTTTGAGGAAGCAGCTCGTCTGCGAGACATTCTGGAGCATTTTAAGACAGTGCTGGAGCCGACCAGGCGTTTCATCAACCAGACCATCAGCAGTCGGACTTCCCTAGACAACCAAGAGGGGATGCTGAGTCTGCAACAAGCTCTGGGACTGTCCACTCTCCCCCGTTATATGGAATGTTTTGATATGTCAAACATCTCTGGTAGCCTCGCCGTCGGCAGTATGGTCTGTTTCCGCCACGGCCGCCCAGCTACCAACGAATATCGCCGTTTTCGGATTCGCTCAACTGAGGCTACTGACGACACCGCCTTTATGCGTGAAGTCCTGACTCGTCGTTACACCCGGCTCCTGAAAGAGGAATCGACGCTGCCGGACCTAGTGGTCTTAGATGGCGGCGTCGGTCAATTGCATACCGCCATTGATGTCTTTCAAAGCATTGGTATGCCGGCCATACCAGTGCTGGGGTTGGCGGAGCAGCACGAAGAGCTGTATCTGCCAGGGCGGCAAAAGCCCATCGCCCTACCCCGCGAAAACCCAGGCCTGAAAATGTTGCAGGCATTGCGTGATGAAGCGCACCGTTTTGCCAATTCCTACCACCGGCAATTGCGCAATCGGCGCATCAACAACTCCGTACTGGCAGATTTACCGGGCATTGGCAAGGTCCGCCAGGAGAAGCTCTTGCGCTGTTTCGGCTCGGTGCGCCAGTTGATCCAGAAAACGCCAGAAGAAATCGCGGCCGCAATCCCTGGCCTGGGCCTAGCCACTGCTAAAAAAATACTGCTTTACTTACAAAAACGCTTAAATCCCCAAGAGTGAAGATCGTGAGTTGTAAATTGCTGGTTTATCTACAACCCCCAACCCCCAACCCCCAACCCCCAACTTACCATTTACACCTCCCAATCTCGTCCTCGGGCCCGAAGGGCCACACAAACATAACCCCGGGTGAGGAGCACGAAGTGCGACGCAACCCGGGGCGGGCACAACTCACAACCACTGGATAGCAAAAAATGGCCACTAAAACTTTCTTCCTTACGTTGTCTTTCCTTACGTTGTCTTTTCTTACGCTTTTACTGGGCAATGGTTGCCGGACAGGCAATTCTCAGGGCTTCTTCGATCGTGATTTTCAGGATACTATCCGTTACGCTAGTGCCAAGGTATTCCCGGCAGTAGTTTACATTCGAGTCGTCAGCGCCGATTTATCGAGTGGTAAAGACGAGGGCAATATTGTCTCTGGTAGCGGAGTAATCATCAGCGCTGACGGAGAGATCCTGACTAATCATCACGTTGTCGATAAAGCCCGAGAAATCCGCTGCCAGTTATATGACGGCACGGCCTATTCCGCCAAAGTCCTAGGCAGCGACAAAGACCTAGATATCGCCCTGCTGAAACTCGAAATGACAGCCCCGGCACCAGTTTTGCCCACGGCGTCACTTTGCTTGCAGGATATCGCTGAGGGTGATTTCGTTATGGCGATGGGCGCGCCCTGGGGTTTGGCTCGCTCAGTATCAATCGGAATTATCTCTTGCTCCCGGCGTTATTTGGATACACACGGCAAATATTCGTTGTGGTATCAGACCGATGCGTCCATCTCGCCCGGGAACTCTGGCGGGCCGTTGGTGAACACCCAAGGCGAAGTCATCGGCATCAATACCTTGGCTACTTTGATCGGTGGTCCGATGGGCTTTACAATACCGGCAACAGTTATCGAATCCGTTTTGGGACGCCTTCGCCAATACGGCGAAGCCAACTGGGCTTGGCTCGGCCTGGAGTTGCAGCCGTTGCACGATTTCGATCGTAATATCGACTTCGATTACAGCAACGGGGTGATGGTAGCAGGTACTTTGCCCGGCAGCCCAGCTCGAAAAGCCGGCTTTTTGCCCAACGACCGGATAATCGCCATCAATGATCAGCCCTTGGACGCTTTGCAACGTGAAGATTTACCGGAAATCAATCGCCAATTGGGGCTGTTACCTTTTGAGCTGCCAGTCACCTTTACGCTCTGGCGCAATGAGCAGCCAGAAAAAATTACTCTCATTCCTATCCCCAAAGGCAAATTAGAGGGCGAAGAAATCGCCTTCCCGCGCTGGGGCTTTACTGCCAAGACCATCAATCGCTTCGACAATCCGGGCTTGTATTTCTACTCCCAGAAAGGCGGGGTTTTTGTCTATGGCATTGATGATGAAGGCAATGCCGCTAAAACATCTCTGCGTGAAAATGACGTTATCAACAGCGTGTCTGGAGAAGAAATCCGTTCTTTACCAGACTTGCAGAAAGCCTACACTGCCGCGCTCGATAATGTCAACCACCAGCACATTATCACCTTTGGAATTATCCGCAACGGCCGACCAATGCAAGTGGCAATTGATTTCCGCACTGAAAAAAAGAAGTAATGCGCTCATATTAATAGGTTTTAATAATCGCTTATCAACTAAACAGGGATGAATTTATGCGTACAACTGCTGTCTTATTGCTGTTTGCCGCCACCTGCCTTTTGCCGTTTAGCTGGGCTGAAGAAGACACAGCTAAAATGGTCCAGCGGAACAATGAAATGCTGGCGAAATATTCCCGCTCCATTGTCCAAGTAGAGTATTTTTTCAAAATGGACAAGCAAGCCGAGGTCCCTGGTATCCAGGTCAGTTATCTCTGTCCGCATTGCAAATCATATCATCAGAAGGAATTGGACAGCCTGATCAGCAGCCGTCAATCTCAGGGCGTGCCCGGTTTCGTGGTCGCGCCCGACCGCATCCTCAGCGTCGATATGCAACTACGGCTCGATTGGCTGGAGCGCATCGAAGTCATCACCGACGGACAGCGCCTACCGGCTCAAATCACTCGTTATTTTCCCAGCTCCAAGGCCATTGAATTGCAAGTCACCGGCTTAAGTAAGACGCCCTTACTGCCGATTACCTTTACCGAGCAGCCGCAAGGCAAGTACAGCTATTTTTTTCTAGTAAAAGAAAATGGCATCCGCATCGCCGGCTGTCGGCCCGACAACAGTGAGAATATCCGAAAGAATCTCGACAGCGGTGTGGATTTTCGGATTACGCTGCCGAACACTATCGTCATCGATAGCCAAGGCGAGGCCGTGAGCCTCTCGTTTCAGGAACACCTGCCAATAACGCATCAGCGCTTTGCCTCACCACAACATTGGACCGGCATCACTGCCGCAGAGCGAGAGAGGCAATTGGCGGATTTTCAGTCTGAAATTGCTAATGCGCTGTACCCGGTCAGCTTCCTGCTGAGTAAAGAAGAGAATACGAAAACAAGAGGTTATAGCAGATATCAAGATAAAGATAAAGAAACCGAATTTTTCGCTGTCGGGATGTTGCTGACTGATGGTCGGCTCTTGTGTAATTTGCTGCTGACTGATGTGCAGACCGCGCGCTTGGAAAAAATTCTCCTGCATCTGCCAGATGGCAAAACTCAGGAAGCCAGCTTTGTGGGCTCATTGAAAGACTGGGGCGGCATTATGATTGCCACTACGGAAAAACTCCCCGCCCCAGGGCTGACTCTACAACCCAAGGATTTAAGCCAATTCTGTGACCAGCCGGCGCTGTCTGTCTTCGCCCAGAACTTTGGCAGCAAACTGAAGCTCCATATCGTGCCGACTATCCTTGCTGAATTCACTCTAGGCTACGAGAATCTGGTCATTCCCGCGCCACAGAACTACGATGCCCAGAAATGCCTGCTGCTGGATATGTCCGGGCAAGTCCTGCTGTGCTCGTTCGAGCAGCGAGGGAAACTAGAGAAATATAGCACCGAGATCACGCCGTTGCCGGGGAAATATATCGCTGGATTGCTGGCTGCTAACGAGCCTTTTGACCCCAATAATGTCCCCAAAAGCAAAGGCGAGGAGACTCGTTACGCTTGGCTAGGTGCCGATATGCAAGAACTCACTCCAGAGTTGGCTCGCGCCAACAATGCTTCTGTCCACACCAAAGACGGCAAAATCGGTGTGTTGTTGAATAATATCATCGCACAGTCGCCAGCTGCTAAGGCCGGGATGAAGACCGGTGACATCCTGCTGTACCTCCGCACCGCCGATGGCGACAACCGCACCGATTTGAATTCTGAATATTGTGCTGAGACAGATTATTACCGCTCGAATTTCCCTTGGGATCAATATGACCAAATGCCAGAGAGATATTTTTCTGAGATCCCGACACCCTGGGCATCGGTAGTAAATGATTTTACTAGGCTGCTGAGTAAAATCGGCATCGGCAAGACGGCGATTTTC